>NZ_JAVJQP010000045.1:0-20305 GCF_040218875.1 Coleofasciculus sp. D1-CHI-01 | reverse complement strand
GCTCTTCCGATCTCCCCCAGCTCCCCCAGCTCCCCCAGCTCCCCCAGCTCCCCCAGCTCCCCCAGCTCCCCCAGCTCCCCCAGCTCCCCCAGCTCCCCCAGCTCCCCCAGCTCCCCCGTTCCCTGTTCCCTGATAATTAATTATGGGTCAGCAAAATCTACCATCCCAAACCGATCATCCATTCCTTGCCCTAGGACGAGTGCTGGAGACATTGCGGGAAGAGGAAAATGCTGAGGTGTTGATCGAAACTACTCTAAATTACCTGCAAACCGAGTTTGATTACCACCTGATCTGGATTGGGCTTTATGATCGCTTGGATCATCGCTTATTTGGTAAAGGGGGTATTGCTCCCACGGGTGAGACCGATTTTTTGAAGCAACGATACAACCTGCAACCCGGTGATCTTTTAGAACAAATCGTGATTCAACAGCGCCCAATCACCGTTCCCGATATTCAGCAAGAAATCCGGGCGGGAGAATGGCGACGAATTGCTACGAATTTAGGGATTCAGGGAACATTGCTGTTTCCCTTACGCGCCAAGGATCAATGTTTTGGTGTCACCTTGTTGGGTTCACATGAATGGGGTATCTCTGCCACACCCAGGGACACCGCCCATTTATCCATGGTGTTGGGTGGATTAGCGGCGGCGTTACATGAAATAGAGGTCAATTGGCAACAATCGGCAATGAAACGCCCTGCTGAACCCCTGTTTCAAGCCCTCGATGAGCTGCTCAAATTGCCCAAGCTGGTTCAGCGTTTGGATAAATTGGTGGCGATGACTCAAGAGTTTATTACGCCGACGCGCACTAATATTTATTGGTATCATCCGCAGCAACGCTATTTCTGGCATCGGGTGGGTAATCGTCAATCTCTCCGTAGTGTTGTCGGATTACGCAACTCCAAAGCAGGTCTTACTGTTGCTGAAGCCAGTGACTTTTATCAGGCGTTAAAGGCGGGTCAGTTAGTCACCATTGGCAGCAGTAGAAGCCAACTTAAGACAGAAACCACAAAACACATCCTAAATGGACTACGAACTCGCTCGTTGATGGCAGCCCCGATTCAAATTCAAGGGGAATTGTTGGGTTTTCTGTCGGTGGAAGAAGACGATCCGCGAATTTGGGAACGGGCAGAACGGAACTATATGCTAGCTGCTGCTCAATTAGTGGCGCTGGTGGTGAGTGGGGAGGAATTAGACACCCAAGTTCAGGTAAGAATCAAGGATAGCCAGATGGTGGCAACGATCGCTCAAGTGATCGCCTGTAGTCCCACGCCTGAAGCCGCTCTGAATGAGTCGGGGAAGCTGATTTGTCACCATCTGAATACGGATCGATTGGTAATCCTGCAACCGGATCAGTCGGGTCAATTCACTGTTGTGTTTAGCCGACAACCGTCGAATCGCCGTCCTTGTCCCTCACCCTTACCCCCCCTGGATGATCAGGATCAGCAGTGGTTGAGGGGACGAAAAAAAATGGAGGTGATTGAAGATATTGAGGCGGATGGGTTACTCCTTTCCTGGCGGGAGACGTTCACGCAACTGAATCTGCGATCGCTCCTCATTCAGTCTTTATCCTATCCAGAACATTCCCCGAAACAACCGAGTTTCCTGTTCTTGATTGGTCATGAGAGTCCTCGAACGTGGAACTCGAATGAACGGGATTTTGTGAAAACTGTGGCTCAACTCATCCATCTGCGGCTAACGCTATCGGGTGAGTTAGATAATGCCAAACGTTCATTTTTGGCGCACCAAACCCTGCAGTCGGGATTATCTATGCTCAACTCAGCGCCCAAAGATCCGGTACGCTTTGAACGGGCTTGGATTAATTATGTGGCAAAATTGCTGGAATCTCCGCTGGTGGCGCTGCTTACTTGGACTCCCCAAATTGCTTGGGCGACGGTATCCACGGTGGCGGTTACGGATTCGCGTTTGGCTCTTCCTCCCGATTTAACCATTTCGGTGGCGACTAATCCCGTGATTCACGAGGCTCTAGCTACCCCGCATTTCTGCTGCTTTTTAGTCAAGGATCTGCCAGACTCGATTCGTCAATGGTTTAAAAGTCCCGATATTGGTCAAATTTTGGTGATTGCCTTACATCAGGATACCACCTCAGCCACGGGACTGATCTTGATTGCGGATCACCAGGAACGAACTTGGTCTGAAGGTTTGTTATCGGTACTGGAAATCTTAACTCAACAGTTTACTGACTTGCGTGACTATCGGTATCGCCTAATGCAACAAACCCAAGAGCGGGAAAACTTGCAAGCTCTCAACTGGTACAAACACCGATGCTTGGAGAAATTGTATCAGTCTGTGCAGGAGATGAATAATGCCTTACTCTCATTGGACACTCAGACATATTCTCCGGCGGAAGCCACACAGCAGATTACTAATTCGGCGTTACAAAAGATGCGTCGTCAGCAACTGCTGCACAAGTTAGAAGCCGTTCTAGCGGGTGTGACTCCGATCCTCAAGCAAGAACAGTGGCAACTCAGGACGACGCTACGCCCGATCAAGTTGGCAACGTTGTTGAAGCGATCGCTGCGACAGGTGGAACCCTTTTATAATCAGCGTCAACTGGTTCTGAATATGCACAATGTCAGTCAGTTTACCATTTATGGGGATTACCTGAAGCTAGAATGCATTGTGTTAGAGTTATTGCTCACGATTGGTTTACAGTCCCGTGCTGGACGTTGGATTCATTTGTGGTGCTGTCCCTTGCGTTCGGATACTAAGCCTAGGATGCGCTCAAGTTCACCTTATCCGTTACTCGAGTTACTGATTTCTCAAAGCAATTCTTTGGAGGAGTGTCAGCAGATTCTCACCGCTTCACCGAGAAAATCGCTGCATAGCTTAAACATGAAAATTTGCCAACAAATTTTGCGGAGTTGGGGAGGCGATCTGCAATTTTACCAAACCAAAGTCCATGACTATTTGATCCGGTTGCTGTTGCCATTGGAACAGAAGCAGAAGTGACACTCACCCGGCTGAAATTGGTTGAATTTAACCCGTCCGATTTTGGTTAATTTATGATGGAAAAATGATATTATTACAGATAGCATCGTCATACCCGTAGGGTGGGTTAGGCGGTGATTCAATTGAAAAAGTTACCGCAAAATTGGATATCCGCCGTAACCCACCAATAAAAAAGTGAGCCATTGGTGCGTTACGCTGCGCTAACTGGCAAGGGTTTCACCCTCATCCCCTAACTCCTCCCTAACCCTCCCCTTATCAGGGGAGAAAACACTACTGGTTGTTGGAAGTCTCCCAACCTGGAAAAGTCAGGACGTTTTTAGTGTAAGCGATTGTAACGGCTAATTTATGCTCAGTTTAAAAACTAAGTATAATCAAAATAGAATTAGTTTTACGATTAAATCACTAAAAAACTATGACTCTAAAATTTATTAGCCCAAAAACTGACTTTGCCTTTAAAAAAATATTTGGCTCAACAGACAGCAAAGATATCCTGATTAGCTTTTTAAATGCCTTAATTTATGAAGCCAACCCCGTGATTCAAGATTTAGAAATAATTGATCCGTATAATCCTAGGGAAGTGGTGGATCTCAAAGACAGCTATCTGGATGTTAAAGCCTTACTGGATAATGGCTCAACCGTGCTAATTGAAATGCAAGTCCTCAACCTAGCCTTCTTCGAGAAGCGGGTTATTTATAACCTGACCAAAACTTACGGAAATCAGCTAAAATATGGCGAAGGATATTCCTACCTGAAACCGGTCATTGCCTTGACAATTACCGACTTTCTCATGTTTGATCAGACACAACGGTATCTAACCCGGTTTAGCTTAAAGGAAAACCAGGAATTGTTTGATTATCCTGATCCAGAAATCGAGTTAATTTTTGTAGAATTACCTAAATTCACGAAAACGCTAGATCAGCTAGAGAGTTTAACAGATAAATGGATTTATTTTATTAAAGAGGCTCCCAGCTTAGAGGTAATTCCCCCCACATTTAGCCAATTTCCGGAACTCGATAAAGCGATGAATATCGCCAATCAAGCTAATTTGAGTGTAGAGGAAGTGGAAAAATTGCGTAAGCAAGAAATGTTCCTGGAAGACCAACGAGGATCGATTCTTAAGGCAAAGCAGGAGGGACTGCAAGAAGGATTAGAGCAAGGAATCCGATGGATATTCCGTTTTCTGGAGCGACAGTTGGGGTCAATTCCGTCAGAAATAAGTCAGGGAATTCAAAACTTATCGGTTGACCAGTTGGAACGTCTCGGAAATGATGTTTTTGATTTCAACAATTTAGAAGAGTTATCAAGTTGGTTACAGGAAAATGAGTGATTTTGGGGCGCTTGTGCGTAAGGTTTCTGGGGGGGTCAGGTAATGGCTGAAATTCTTATGTGTTCCTAGACTACCCCGGAAGGGAACCAAGAGGGCTTGGGAACCAAGAGGGCTTGGGAACCAAGCCCCTACGGGGTGGGAAAATTGAGACGCCAACCGGGTTTGACAACTTGACGCGATCGCGCAATCACCAGACAATCATCAGGTGTACTTTCGGTGATCACGGAACCCGCTGCTACTGTGACATCTTCGCCCAAGGTTATAGGTGCAACAAGCACACTATTGGAACCCGTCTTTGTGCGATCGCCGATTTGAGTGCGATGCTTTTGTATCCCATCGTAATTGGCGGTAATCGTTCCTGCGCCAATATTCACCTGATCCCCTAACGTCGCATCCCCCAGATAAGACAGGTGGGCGATATTTGTGCGATCGCCAATTTGGGCATTTTTCAGTTCCACAAAATTCCCCACCCGACAAGATTCCCCGATGCTGACATGCCCTCTAAGATGAGTATAAGGTCCGATACGGCTATTGTCTTGCACCACTGAATCACTCACCACCGCATACAGCGCGGTGACATTCTTCCCTAACTGACTATTTTCTATCATACTTCCCGGTCCAATCCGACTCCCGGAACCAATCACGGTTTTCCCCCGCAGATGGGTTTGGGGTTCAATAATGACATCCGGTTGCAATTCTACGCTGTCATCAATGGTAATACTATCGGGATTAATTAACGTCACCCCCGCCATCATCCAGGCTTCCTTCACCCGATCCTGTAAAATCTGGTAGGCTTCGGCTAACTGGTTGCGGTTGTTGATTCCCAAGATTTCCTGATAATCCTCTACATCAACCGCCATCACTGGTTTTAGCTGATGAATCGTATCGGTTAAATAATATTCCTTTTGGTCATTATTTGACTGTAGATTCGGCAATATTTCTGCCAACTTCTGCCAATTGAAACAATAGACTCCCGCATTAATTCGACGGTTCTGCTTTTGGGCGGTGGTGCAGTCTCGATCTTCTACAATCTGAGTAACCAGATTTTGTCCATCACAAAAAACTCGCCCATATCCTTGCGGATTGGGGAGTTGCGCGGTTAATATCGTCGCAGCATTTTGATGGGTTTTATGGGTATCTAATAATTGTTGCAGGGTTTGGGGGCGCAACAGGGGAACATCACCATTCAAGACCAACAAATCCCCCGTAAATCCTTCTAAGTGGGGGAGGAGTTGTTGTACTGCATGACCGGTTCCCAATTGTTCGGTTTGTTCCACAAATTCGATATCCTGGAACTGGGCGAGAGACTGTTTAACAAGTTCTGCTTGATAACCGACAATCACCAGACACCGCAACGGATCGACACCAAGACAACTTTTGAGAACTCGTTCCACCATTGACAAGGAACCCAAATTGTGGCATACCTTGGGCAACTTGGATTTCATTCGTGTCCCGCGTCCTGCGGCTAAAATCGCGACTGCAACCATGATTGAGATAGGGGTGATCTGTTACCGAGTTATAGAGTTTCGCTCACTAATAATACCATACGTAGTCGGGCAAAATTAAAGTTAATGGTTGAGATTAGGCAACAATGGTTCATTGCCATCAACGACAGGTGATCAACCATGAACCAAGGGTGGGGCGGCTATCCCTACCACCTTTGATCGAGGTCAGCTTCTCGCCGCTTTGGTGATGTGTCGGCTTATTTTATCCGATTTAATTTTCTAAAGGTTTCATTTTTTAATCAATATTTGTAACAGTATAGTAATTAAATCAACAGAATTAAGCTATTGGATAAAAATCAGCGGCTGTAAGGCTCAACATAGATTAAGAGATGTTGCTAATTTTGATAATTCTCAAAAAAACTGATTAATCCTCAAGTCTTCTCCTCTTCATTGTGTTATAAAAAAAATACCTTTAATTCTCGTAAAGCAACCGGTTGAGATGGTAGGGATTTAACCACTGCATAGGGAACAATCGCCATGAAAATCATATATCGACTGCTTATCCCCTTAGGCTTAGTCGCCGCGTTTACACCAACGCCGCTAGTCTCTCAACCGATTATACCAGCGGCTGATGGAACAGGAACCCAGGTTACACCTGATGGTAACCGCTTTGATATCCAGGGGGGTAGCGTTTCCGCAGATGGGGCAAATCTGTTTCATAGTTTCCAGCAGTTTGGACTCGATTCTGATCAAATTGCTAATTTTCTGGCGAATCCCCAGACTCGTAATATTTTAGGGGGGGTAATTGGGGGTGATCCGTCAATTATTAATGGTCTTATCCAAGTGACTGGAAGTAATGCTAACTTATTTTTACTCAACCCAGCTGGAATTGTTTTTGGTGCAGACGCCTGGTTAAATGTTCCGGCTGACTTTACTGCAACCACGGCTACGAGTATTGGGTTTGGCAATAATAATTGGTTCAATGCTTTGGGTAACAATGACTACCAAAGTTTGGTGGGTGTTCCCCATCAATTTGCCTTTGATGTTTCCCAGCCGGGGAGTATTGTGAATGCTGGTAATTTAGCGGTAGCCGAGGGGCAGAATTTAACAATGTTGGGGGGTACTGTGATTAACACAGGTCAACTCACCGCACCCGGAGGAATGATTACGATTGCGGCTGTACCGGGTGAAAATTTAGTTCGCATTAGTCAACCGGGAAACTTGTTGAGTTTGGAGATTTCTCCCCGTCCAAGTAATACTGATGAACCGCTACAGCTAAATCCTCTAGATTTGCCAGTATTATTAACGGGTACAGGGGAAACAGTAGATACGGGATTAACTGTTTCTCAAACTAATGAGGTGCAGTTAACTGAATCTGATACAACCCTACCCACTGAAGCCGGAACAGCTATTATTTCCGGTAATTTGGATGTATCAACGCCAGACTTTTCAGCTTCATCCCAGATTGGTGGTGAGGTTAATGTTTTGGGCGATAACGTGGCACTTATTGACGCGACGATTAATGCTTCTGGTGCGAATGTTGGAGGTACAGTCAGGATTGGTGGAGAGTATCAGGGGAACGGTACAATTCCTAATGCTTTACAGACGTTTGTGAGTCACAATTCAGTAATTAATGCGGATGCACTGAATCAAGGGAATGGCGGAAACGTGATTCTTTGGTCAGATGAAATCACCCGTTTTTTAGGTAGTATTAGCGCCCGTGGCGGATTGAATGGCGGCGATGGCGGATTTGTTGAAGTTTCGGGAAAACAGGGTTTAGATTTTCAAGGCGTTGTCGATTTGTTAGCGCCTGCGGGTAATGTAGGAACGCTATTATTAGACCCAACAAATATTACGATTAGTACCGCAGCGGATACCGGAAGTATGACGTTTGCGGGAGGTATATTTTCCGACACGATGACGACTCCCTCTATTCTTAATACTACGACTCTAGAAAATCAATTGACTTTGGGTAATGTCACCGTTTCGACAGTTTCGGGTTTGTCAGGTGCGGGAACAATTACTGTAGATAATCCGATTACCTGGAGTAGTAACTCGTCGCTAACACTTTTCGCTGATAACGATATTAATGTTAATGCGGATATTAGCTATTCGGGAACGGCTGATACTGCTTTAACCTTACAAGCGAATAACAGTATTATTTTGGATTCTGGTGCAGATATAACAGCTAATAATATCGGGAAGTTAGATGTTACTCTGAATGCTGACCGAGATGGGAGTGGTGCAGGGTCAATTCTCCTTAACCCTGGTTCAGCTATCAATTCCAATGGCGGTGATATTATTCTGGGGGGTGGCGATAATCCGTTGATGAATCCGGCGGTAGGTACAGTGTCTAATTCTTCTGGAATTCTTCTCGACAATGCTGTACTCAATTCTGGGATAGGTGATATTTCGATTATAGGTAAGGGCGTCGATAATTCACAGTTAGCCCAAGGTATAGAGATCAGGAACGGAACGATAATTCAAACCACTACGGGTAACATCAAGCTGATGGGGACAGGTGGGATAGGAGTCGATGAAAATCATGGAATTTTTATTTGGGAACCCGTTAATCCAACTAATCCAGCTAGTATAATCAGTTCAGTGGATGGCACTATTAGTTTAACTGGAATCGGACAAGGAACAGGCGATGAAAATAGTGGCATTCGAGTTGATAACTTTTCGGGAGGTATGGGTCCTATTGTCGAAACCACAGGGAGTGGTACTATAACCTTTAATGGTACGGGAAGTAGCGCGGGAACTCAAGCCAATGATGGTATTGTTCTGGGTGAGGGTAATATCATAATTCGTTCAGCCGATGGCGATATTAATCTGACAGGAGTCGGACAAGGTTCAACCACTCAAAGTGATGGTGTGGAAATTGCTTTGGATTCCATTGTGGAAGCGACTGGAAATGGAACTATCCGATTAAATGGTACTGGTGGGATGGGTACAAGTGATAATCAAGGGGTGCGGATATGGAAATCCTCCCAGGTGCAAACGAATAGCGGAACAGTAGATGTAATTGGTGTTAGGGGTATGGGAACGGATTCTTATGGGATTCAGTTAGCTGAAAATGGAGAGTTGGGACAAGAAACGCAAACGGGAAACTTGACGCTAACGACGGATTCGTTGGATGTTGATAATACGTTTAATCTGGTGGGTAAAGGACAATTACAGGTACAACCCTTAACTCCAAATTTAGGAATTACGATTGGCGATACTGCTGTTGGTACATTAAACCTGGATACCGATACACTGGCTAGCTTCCAAAATGGATTTTCACAAATTATTATTGGTGGCGCGAATCGTAGTGGCGCAATTACCCTAGCTAGTAATGTTACCTTTAATGACCCAGTAGTTTTGCGATCGCAAACCAACTCAGGTTCGATTACGACGACAGGTTATACCTTAACCGGAATCGATGACGCTACGATTCAGCTAGACGCGAATCAAGATATTATAACGGGCGATATTATTAATCCAGGTGGGGAGATTAGCCTCACCAGCAATAACGGGATTATCGACACTCATCGCGGTATCCTCAACAGTAGCGCCGCAACCGGGGATGGGGGGAATGTTACTCTCACGGCGAACACGATTAATCCCGGTTCTATTAATACCTCGGCGGCTGCTGGACGTGGTGGTAATATCAGCTTAAATGGTACTGTTACTCTAACTCAACCGAATACAAGCTTCACCACCACAGGGATGACGGTTGGGGGTGATATGATATTCACCAATACGCTCAATGGTGTCACACCTGATCGCCAAAACCTGACCCTAAATTCGGGTACGGGTGCGATTACGTTTGAGGATAGTGTCGGGAATACGGTTAACCTGGGAAACTTAACCATCAATAGTACAGGTATCACCCAATTCAAGGGTTCTGTAACCGTTGAGAGTCTAACCACTAATACCGGGGGTATGACTCAAATCCGTAGAAATGTGATAACGAATGGAGAGTTGGGTCAAACCTACCGTGATGACGTTACTCTTGTTGGCGATATTCAATTAACGGGTGACGAAATTAATTTTTTGGGGACTGTAGCGGGGAATGGGACTTTGACCTTACAACCGTTTAGTCCTAGTCACGCGATCGCACTTAACGGTACGACCGATATTAACACAGAACAGCTCGACCTGTCAGCCCGGGATATCAACGCCTGGGAAAATGGTTTCGAGTCTATCACCATCGGGCGCAATGACAGCAGTGGCGCGATTACCCTGGCTGATGATGTGACGTTTAATGACTCAGTGACATTGCGATCGCCCATGGGTGATGGTTCGATTACTACCACAGGCTTTACTCTAACCGGAAACGGTGAGATTACGCTACTAGCGAACCAAGATATTATCACAGGTACGATTAACAATCCGGGTGCAGCGGTGACGCTGACGAGTCTTTCGGGAAATATCAATACTGATGCGGGGACAATTTACACACGATCAAGTATAGGCAAAGGAGGCGCGATCGAACTCAATGCCCGTAACACTATCACGACTGGAGATTTAGACTCGGGTTCTGCGTCTGGAACTCCAGCACCAATTACGCTTAATGCAGGTAACCAGATTACGTTCAATCGTCCCCTAATTTTACCAGGAGATTTCTCTGTGAGTATCCCCAACTCCGGTATGATTATTTTTAATAGCACGGTTGACGGAACCTACGATCTCACCCTTAATCCCGGTGGTGGTATTGTTCAGTTTAATGATCAGGTTGGCAGCTTGCAACCGTTGCAACGTTTATGGGTTCAAGGTGATATTACCACAAATAATCCAGCCGGGATAGATATCACAGCCGAGAATACGATCAAAACCGATGATATTACTGCCCCTAGCGGGATTAATTTGTTCAGCCACAACGGACAAATCTCCACAGGTATTCTGGATACCTCTGCTTCTGGTAATGGTGGTAATAGTAAGCTGACGGCTAATGACAGGATTACTGTTAGCCACATTAATACTCAGAGTCTCAATGGTATAGGCGGAAACGTTGAAATTACAACCAACCATTTCTTCCGGGCGACTGACTCTTTCATCGACCAGAATGGTATCAATGCCAGTATTTCCACGGCTGGAGGAACAGACGGTGGCAGCATTATTATCCGTCATGGGGGAATCATGCCATTTATTGTTGGTAATTCCCAAACCAACGGTATCCGAGGCGCAATGACTCGAGGTGATGCTGCACCAGACCAAACAATTGTACCCAATCAAGTCTATTTCTTCAGCCATAGCCAAGATGAAGAACAGATACAAATTTTATCATCCCCTGTCCCTTTCATTCCCGATGAATCACTCATTCGAGAAGCCAAACCCGACCTAGAGACAGATGTAGATATTATTGAGTCTTTAAACAATCTAATTGGGCAGGGTTTAGAAGCCGAAATCGAAATTGAGGAAGATCCCGAAACTGGAGAAAAAAGGATTTTGCAGCGCTTTTACACTCCAGGAACTCTCTCGCTCAATCTTGAGACTTCATTATCAGTGGGTCAGACTGACAAACTGTTTGAGGAGCAATTTGAAAAGTATTTCCAGCAAGATCTAAGCCGTGAAATCATCACAGCCGAAGGCTTGCGAGACACCCTAACCACTCTAAAAGATCAAACGGGAAAGAGTTCCGGCGTTGTTTATGTACGTTCTCTGACCAACCATCTAGAACTGCTGTTAGTTCTTCCTCAAGGTTATCCCATTCGCAAGAGAATCCCAACCGCCAATGCTAAAGAATTACAGCAAACCTTGACAGAATTTCGCCAAACCGTCACCGATTCCTATCGCCCCAAAGCCTACCTCGCCCCCGCGCAACAACTGTATAATTGGATGATTGCCCCTCTAGAATCTGAGCTAGAAGAACAGGGAATTGATACGCTGATCTTTTCTATGGGTGCAGGTTTGCGGACAATTCCCATGGCAGCACTTCACGATGGCAACCAATTTCTTGTCGAAAAATATTCAATTGGTTCTATCCCCAGCATGAGTCTCATCAATCACCGCTATAAGACAATCAAAAATGCCCAAGTTTTAGCCATGGGAGCATCTAAATTTAAAGATTTATCCCCGCTTCCCGCTGTACCGAATGAATTGCAGATTATTACTAAAGAATTATGGTCAGGTCGATCTTTTTTAAATGAAGACTTTACCCTAAACAACCTGAAACAACAGCGTCAGCAATTTGGCATTATCCACCTCGCCACTCACGCCGACTTCCGACAAAATGACCCCAGTCATTCCTATATTCAACTCTGGGATGAAAAACTCCGGTTAAATCAGCTAAGGCAAATCGGTTGGAATCAGCCGCCTCAAGTTGAGTTATTAGTCTTAAGTGCTTGTCGCACCGCTATTGGCGATGTGAATGCGGAGTTAGGGTTTGCTGGATTAGCGGTGAATGCGGGAGTGAAATCTGCCTTAGCCAGTCTTTGGTATGTCAGTGATGGCAGTACATTGGCGCTGATGAGTGAGTTTTATTGGCAATTGAGTCAACCGGAAGTGACGATTAAAGCAGAAGCATTGCAACGCGCCCAAATTGCTATGTTACGGGGACAGGTGCGTCTGGAGAATGGTCAATTACACGGTATTGGTATGGGGGGAATTCCTTTACCCCCGGAACTAAAAGGCAGAGGTAATCAAGATTTTTCTCATCCTTATTACTGGGCGGCGTTTACGATGATTGGTAGTCCTTGGTAGAGGAATATTTTTGAGGGAACCTGGTTTGTAGGGGCGGGTTTCACTACTATCGTTTCTTGGCTAACCCAGATGTAACTAAACCCGCCCCGACTGAGTGTAATACTCGGAATTATATTTTTTCAACGCAGAGGGGCGCAGAGGGTAGCGCAGAGGGGCGCAGAGGAATTGGCAGTATGTGAAAAGTTAGCTGCACCCCTACTGTCTCCTGAAACTCTACCCGATGGGATTCCGGAAAAATTGTTCATCTATAGAAATATGGAAAATGAGGGTGACTTGAGCAAGGGTAAGCTATCAAAAAGTCCCCGCAGCAGCAGGAAGTAAACACCGAAATGCCACGCCAGATAAGTATTTTGGATAGGTTTTATGGAGCAGCAGTCTATAGTGAGTTACAAAAAGTCATCGGATGGAGTTGCATTAGAACCTCAAGCCGAAGCGACGCTATTCGATTTCCGTTGGTTTTTCCAGCTACCCCCTGCACTGAAGGGTATGGGGGTGAGCATCGCCGCCTGTAATACTGTGGTGATCTCGTTTGGGCTTTATTCTCTGTTGAATGCTGTTCCATCGAACCCGGATCTTGACCGATTAGAACGGGCGAGGGCAGAATATGATGCGGGAAACTTTCAAAAGGCGATCGCACTAGCTAAATCGATTCCCCAAGAGAGTGCTTTGTATCAGGATTCTAAGACTAGCCTCCAACGGTGGCGACGGGAATGGTACACAGCCGCTGCTCAATACCAAGCCGCTGAACAAGCGTTGAAGGAAAAACGATGGCGAGATGTGTTGGCAGAAGCTCGTAAGATGGATGGTGTCCGCTTTTGGCGGCGTAAAGTTGAATCCTTGGTGGAACAAGCCACACCTGAGTTAGAAGCCGAAGCGCAACAATTACTGAATCAAGTTTACGCTAAAGCCCAAGAAAAAGATTTTACTGGCGCTTTGAACTTGCTCAACCAAATTCCCCCAGAGACAACAACGGCGGCTAAAATTCAACCGAAGTTAGCCGAATATGAAGAAAAACAACGCATTAAAGCTGAGTATCTTTTACAACGAGCCTATAACCAAGCCGCCAAACGAGACTTTAAGAGCGCGTTGAACTATCTTTCCCAAATTTCTCCAGGTACATCCACCTACGATACGGCTCAAATTAAGATGGCTGAATATTCGCAAAAGCAGCATTTTAAGGAAGAAGTCGAGAGAACAATTCAACTGGCGCAGAGGGAGTCAGAGGAGCAAGAAGAATCGTCTGAACCTTTTTCTACAGAACCGTTTATCTCTACCGAAACGGATGAAAAAACATCAGAACTGAATCCCGGAAACCAACTGCAAGAGGTTACACCTTAAGTTTGTCATTCGTCTTATGTCATTGAGTAAAGGGCGACCCGAGTCAATTGAGTGGACACAGTTGTTAATTGATGCAAGCGGGTCGCCCCTACAGCCATTACCGTTCCTTCCTATCTCCCAGACGCTTCAAAAGCACGTCTCTACAATTGCTGTTCCCTGTTCCCTGTTCCCTGTTCCTTTAACGACTGTTTGACACGAGTGAAACGTTTCTCCATTTCCTCTAATTCTATCGCCCCAGTAAACACCTCCCCATTCATCACAAAAAAGGGAGTTCCAGTAATCCCCAAACTCTCCGCTAGCTGAATATCCTGAATAATCGCTGTTTCTGCTGCTTGGCTATTGCGATCGCGATTAAATTGGTCTACATTTAAATTTAAACCTTTGGCTGTCTCAATATAAAATGACTCTCCCAGTTTTTCTTGCTGAGTAAACAACACATCATGATACTGCCAAAACGTCCCCTGTTGAAACGCCGCCCACGCTGCTTTCGCGGCTGAGATAGCTTGGGGATGAATTGAGGCTAAAGGGTAATGTTTATACGTCAACGTCACCTGATCCTGATGCTTTGCCATAAACCGTTGCACCGTTTTATGCGCCCTGCCACAATAGGGACATTGAAAATCAGAAAACTCGACCATGACAATCTTGGACTGAGACGCCCCTGTCGTCGGTGATTCTCCAATAACGGCTTGAGGATTGGTTTTAAGTTCCTGAACAAACGCTTGCTGGGCTTGCTGGAGTTGCTGTTGGACACGTTGCTGATACCCCTGAACGGATTCCAGAATCACGTCTGGGTGTTCGCGAATCACTTGCAACACTTGTTCTTCTAATTTGGGACTAACTTGGCTAGCGGCTTGAACGGGTAGAGAAGTGCCGAATAAGGTAATACAAAGAAGCAACGCGATCGCACAAAGCCGAAATGGGTACATGGTTGAATGGTCATGGTTCATGGTTCATTGTTGATTGTAACGGGCAGGCAAGCGGTAAGATTTAATTTATCGGGACTATTGATGAATGTGCGATCGCACCATTTGTTCGTTCGTAGTCGGCGCTTTAGCGCTAGAAGATATAGCAACCGCCAAGGTTAAACAATCTCAGATGGTTCTGCAAACTCCAACCTCCGCCAAACGCCAAGAACCCCTTGTCACCTGGGAAAAGCTTCCCGACGATTTCATTTTGCCCGATGATCCCGTGGAAAACATTCTACAACCGCCCCTCGCCGCCGCCCTGACAGACGCTTTAGGTGCAGCCAATCGCCTGAATTCGCAAATGTTAATCGCCTCCAATTTTGGTCTCGTCACGACGGTGGATCAGAAAATTGTCGTCAAAGCACCAGACTGGCTGTATGTACCCCAGGTATTCCCGGTTGCAGAAGGCGTAATTCGCCGCAGCTATACCCCCAATCGGGAAGGGACTCCAGTTAGCATCGTCATGGAGTTTTTATCAGAAACTGAAACAGGAGAATACTCAGTACGACCAACATTTCCCTATGGTAAGTTGTACTTCTACGAGCAAATTCTCCAAGTTCCGACCTATGTGATTTTTAATCCCCTAGAACCAATCCTAGAAGTTCATAGGTTGCAAAATAATCGATATGTATTGCAACAACCCACAGCAGAAGGACGCTACTGGATTCCTGAATTAGAACTATTTTTAGGCATCTGGTATGGCACTCGATTAGGCTTAACCAGCAATTGGTTACGCTGGTGGGATGAGTCGGGAAACCTGTTATTGTGGAGTTCAGAACAAGCTGAACAAGAACGCCAACGTGCTGAACAAGAACGCCAACGTGCTGAACAAGAACGCCAACGTGCCGAACAAGAACGCCAACGCGCCGAACAAGAACGCCAACGTGCTGACGCTGTAACCAATAACCTAGAGCAAGAACGGCAACGTAATCAGGCGTTGATAGCAAAATTGCAAGAGTTGGGTATTGATCCGAACACGTTGTCCTAAACGTTGTCCTAACCTATCAATTCAGGATATCGGTTCGTGAGCCAACTCACTGAATCGGCGAGTGCCCTGAGTCGTTAGGATAAAAGAAAGCTGTAGTCAAACTGAACCATATCCTATGTCTGATGAGTCTGTGGGAAATATTCAAGAACCGTTTCTCGCCGCCGCCCTAACAGACGCTTTAGGTGCTGCCAATCGCCTGAATTCACACATGTTAATCGCCTCCAATTTCGGGCTTGTGGGGTCAGTTAATGGGAACATCGTGGTCAAGGCACCAGACTGGCTGTATGTACCCCAGGTTTTACCCGTTCCAGAAGGAGAAATTCGCCGCCGCTATACACCCAATCTCGAAGGCAATCCAGTTGGGGTGGTGATGGAGTTTTTGTCAGACACTGAAGCGGGAGAATACTCCATACGACCCAGTTTCCCTTATGGGAAGTTATTTTTCTATGAGAAAATTCTCAAAGTTCCTACCTATGTGATCTTTGAGTCCCTAGCCGTAGTCTTAGAAGTCCGCCGATTACAAGATAATCAATATGTAGTGCAACAACCCACAGAGGAAGGACGCTATTGGATTCCTGAATTGGAGCTATTTTTAGGCATTTGCTATGGCACTCGATTAGGCTTAACCATCCCCTGGTTACGCTGGTGGGATGAGTCGGGAAATTTATTGCTGTGGAGTTCAGAACAAGCCGAACAAGAACGCCAACGGGCTGATGTAATGGCAAATAATCTAGAGCAAGAACGGCAACGCAATCAGATGTTAATGGCTAAATTACAAGAATTAGGCATTGATCTCAATACTTTGTCCTAACCTATCCCTCCTTAATTCTGAGTCAAGGGGAATTTTAGCTGAATTCTGTTGTTAGGCATTAAGCGTTTTACTCTTCTATATTCTATGATAATTAGGGCTTGCTGCACAAAGCCGAAACCCATATCAAGCAATGCTTTGAGCCATATTGACAGTGGATAAAGTGCAAGAAAATGGGGTAGCATCCTTCATAAGTATGGCATCACCTTGCTCAGGTAAAATGTACCCTTGCTCCCCCAGCTCCCCCAGCTTCCCCAGCTTCCCCAGCTCCCCCTCACCACAAGACTTATTCAGCAGCCCCTAATTACCGTCGCATCCCTTGTGAAGTCAGAAACGGAAATAGTGGAACCCGCTCCTACACATCGGTCAGGGCGGGTTTAGTTGCATCCCTTTTGAGGTAAAAAACGATAATAGTGAAACCCGCCCCTACAGACTAAAATGGCGCGTCACGACTTGAACCTGTTCATTCATTAATATCGCTGATCCGCCGCAGATTCAAAATATCGCTCATCTTTTTAATTTGAGCAAAACTTTGCTGCAACTGCCCGTAATCCCGAATATCGATGCACAAATCAATCAACGCAGGTTTACCGTCTTGAGTTTTCACCTGAGCTTTCCGCACATTGATATGATGATCACTTAAGCGGGAAAGAATATCCTTTAAAACCCCGACCCGATCCAACACTTCAATTTGAATATTAACCGGATAGGTTTGTGGACGCCCACTCTCTTGATCCGTCGGATTCCAATTCACCGGAACTAATCGGTCTCCCTCAATATTTTCCACATTGGGACAGCCTTGACGATGAATCGAAATTCCCCGCAATCGGGTGACGACACCCAAAATAGGTTCGCCGGGAACCGGATTACAACACCCAGCAATCCGATGCATCAATCCCTCAACCCCTGCAATGGGTTCACCTTTAATCGTCCACTGGTCACTTGTTTCCTTCGCCGTCGGTAACGATGGAACTAAATCTTCGATTTCTTCGGGTTCGGTTTCAAGGGGTTGTGTGGCTTTTACTGCATCGCGCAACCGATTGACCACTAAATTCAGGGTGACTTCTCCATACCCTAATGCCGCCAGTAAATCCTCAGCATTTTGATAATTACAGCGTTCGGCGACGGATTGCATGGGTTCTGATTTGAGTAAGGATTCAAATCCATTTTTACCCAATTCCTTCTCCAGCAATTCTCGACCTCGCGCCACATTTTCATCGCGGTGCGATCGCTTGTACCATTGGCGAATCCGGTTTCTGGCACTGGGCGTGACGACGAAGTTCAACCAGTCTAAACTGGGGTGACTATTTTTCTGGGTGATAATTTCCACGATATCCCCATTTTTTAACGGTGTATCCAGAACTCGCCACTGACCATTAATTCTCACCCCAGCACAGTGATTACCAATCTCGGTGTGAATCCGATAGGCAAAGTCTACAGGCGTTGCGTCCCGACTCAGGGATACCACATCTCCATCGGGGGTAAAGGCGTAGACATCATCGTCAAATAAATTATCTTTGACACTTTCGATATACTCATGGGCGTCTTTCAGGTCATTCTGCCATTCCAGCAACTGTCGCAACCAGGTAAACTTGTCATCGTCTGCGCCAATCCGAGTTGGATCAGACGTCCCGGTTTCTTTATACTTCCAATGTGCGGCAATCCCATATTCGGCAATCCGATGCATTTCCAGGGTACGAATCTGCACTTCAATAGGACGCCCATGGAAGCCAATCACGCCTGTATGTAGAGACTGGTAACGATTGGGTTTAGGTAAGCCGATGTAATCTTTAAACCGACCGGGAATCGGTCGAAAGGCATCATGGACGACAGCTAATGCCCGATAGCACCCTTCGTTGGTCTCCACGATGATCCGCATCGCCGCTAAATCATAAATTTCGTGAAATTCCTTATTGCGACGCTGCATCTTCTGATAAATTCCATACAGATGCTTAGGACGACTATTCAAGTCCACACATCGAACGCCCATTTCATCGAGACGCCCTCGCAGAATTTGCGAAACCTGGGTTAATCGTTCCTCCCGGTCTTGACGCCGTTCGGCAACCAGTTTCTGTACTTTGCGATAAGCATTCGGTTCTAAGTACTTAAAGGATAAATCTTCTAACTCCCACTTAAGCCGCCCAATCCCCAAGCGATTGGCTAAGGGGGCAAAAATCTCGCGGGTTTCCTGGGCGATCGCCCGCTGTTTTTGTGGCTTAAGATGTTCTAATGTCCGCATATTATGCAGACGGTCTGCTAACTTGACCACAATCACGCGGATATCCTTCGCCATGGCGAGGAACATACGGCGGAAGTTTTCGGCTTGGCGTTCAGTTTTACTCGAGAAGTTAAATTTGGAGAGTTTGGTGACGCCTTCGACTAAATGGCGAACCTCTGCACCAAAAATTGATTCAATCTCCTCCAACGTGACATCCGTATCTTCGACCACATCATGGAGTAAGCCAGCCGCCATCATGGTACTGTTGCCGCCTAAGTCTCTTAATAAGCCAGCAACGGCTACGGGATGGGCGATATAAGGTTCTCCAGAGGCTCGATATTGTTCCGAATGCAGTTGATAAGCAAATTCAAACGCCCGCACCACTAACGCCGCGTCATCCGGCGTTGATGGGTCAGAGGCTGTTGATAAACACTCTTGCAACCAGTTGGGAACGTCTAGGTTATAGGTGGTGGGTAGGACAGTGGCACTCATAATTCTTTCCCTGACAGATCTATAAATAATAAGGATAGTTCAACGGTAATGGCAGTAAGATCTCTGTTTAGTGGTATAGTTATCGGTTTTTGTGAATTCCAGAAATGGGTCAAATTCCCTAGATTATCTGTATAGTAATCAGACCTAGATGAGAAATAGTAACATGAACTACCAGATATCCACCCTTGTTACCGGATACAGAAGCAACAGGTCACTTCGGTCACGGACTTGATTTCCAGTAAAATCTTGAATAACCAAAGGACTGGGTTGAAGCCAACACGCTGAAATTTTTGCGGATGGTTGTCAATCGCTGGTCGCTAAGACAGCAAACCGTAACTGTTTTCGGAGAAATCCGTTTTGGCAGATAGTCCCTACCTTGGTTACTCGGCGATGAGAATGCCAACTGACTCTCAGACTGAACCCTGATCTTCAGCTTGGTGGCAAATTCTTGTATTTATAAACAAAAATACAAGATTCTTTACATTTATTCTAGACCAACCTGTCTGATAATGTTAGTCCCCTCCCAACGGCAATCCTATCAGGACTTTAAACATGTCCTAGATGACCTGCACGCCTGCACCCAGAGTCAAGAGTTAGACCAAACCGAGATCCAGGAGCGTTTCCAGGCGGTGAAGCAGCTCTTTCAAGGGCGAATTATCACGCTCAATCCCGATGAGGTTCATCAGGAACAAGTATCAATATGGCAGTCTAGGCAAACCGAAATCCATAGACATATCCGACTGCTAGAAACTGATATGTTAATGTTGCGGACGGCGCGACATTCTGCAACGGTTCAGTCTAGGGTGGCTATCATCCGCGATCGCCTGAACACCCTGATTCAATACTGTAGTGCTATGCTTCAACTGTAGCACTCTAGTCCAGTCCGTGTGTAGGGGCGGGTTTAGAGAATGTATTGGCGCTGTTGTTGATAACGTTTGTTCAAAACCCGCCCTGATTGAATGTGTAGGGGCGGGTTGAGGGAATGTATTGGCGCTGTTGACGATAACGTTTGTTCAAAACCCGCCCTGATTGAATGTGTAGGGGCGGGTTGAGGGAATGTATT
>NZ_JAVJQP010000042.1:0-14943 GCF_040218875.1 Coleofasciculus sp. D1-CHI-01 | reverse complement strand
CTCTAACTGGGAGTTTTTGGTCAACCCTCAACAGGGAAGCGGCAACGCACTAAAAGCAAGCGCTAGTATAAACTTATACCGCTGAGTTTTGTCCAAGGTTGTCTACTTGTGGGTAGATGTGTCCAGACTTTTAGAAGCGGTATGAGGTGGAACCTTTTCGCTGGAAAGGGAATTCTATGCCATTGTCAGATCGCGCCACGAATAGTTTAGATCTGTTGGATAGTTATGAGATAGGCGATCGCCCGATTATTTTTATTACTCACAGCATGGGGGGATTACTGGTAAAGCAGATGCTGCGGAGTGCTAGGGATTTTGGTAGGTGGAGTGCGATCGCATCCCAAACAAGGGGGATTGTGTTCCTATCTACGCCTCATTCCGGTTCAGATATGGCGAGTTGGATTAAGCATATCGGCGGGATTCTGCAAACCACTGTCTCGGTTGAGGAGTTGGAGGCGCATCACTCACGGTTGCGGGAATTGAATCTTTTATATCGCAATAACGAACAGTTTAGCCAAATCCCGATGTTAGTGTACTGCGAAACGCGACCCACCCACGGGATTTTAGTCGTGAATCAAACCAGTGCTGATCCGGGGATTAAGGGTGTGATTCCTGTACCGATGGATTTTGACCATATTTCTATCTGTAAGGTAAAGGATAGGAAGAGTCAGATTTATCGCCAGGTGAAACGATTTATCGATAAGAATTTACCTACCCATTCAGCACCCACTCCAGATTTAACGATTCAACCACCCCCAATTCAAGCCAATAAGCCGATGAAACGCGAACAAGTTTTTATCAGTTATAGCCACAAGGATAAAGTCTGGTTAGAAAAACTTCAGACTATGCTGAAACCGCTGATGCGGAATAAGACAATCTCGGTGTGGGATGACACAAAAATCCAAGCTGGGGTCAAATGGAAAGCAGAAATCGAAAACGCTCTCGCCGCAGCAAATGTAGCGGTTTTAATGGTCAGTTCTGATTTTCTTGCCTCTGACTTTATTGCTGAACATGAATTGCCGCCTTTACTGGCAGCCGCTGAAAAGGAAGGTGTTAAAATTATTTGGATACCTGTAACGTTCTGTCTATACGATGAAACAGACATTCCTGATTATCAAGCTGCACATAACCCGAATCAACCGTTAGATAGTCTGAGTCCAACTGAGTTAAATCAAGTATTGGTCAAAATTTGTAAGCAAATAAAAGCTGCTGCAACTGGATCGTCGCCACACCCTTAGATGACCCACTGTTATCTGCTGACACCGCGTCAGTGGGTCGAGATCAGGTGTCTAATTCTCGCCTAATCCAAGAACCGATTCAAGCGGGTATCCATAACAAACCTATAACTCAGCAAGAGTCCCGCAATCGCCAGGCTTTACTCAATAGAGTCAACAACTTTTGGGTCAAAGATGTTCTGGAAAAATCCCTTTACAATCAGGTGATGATTGAGTTGGGGTTGGAGGAACGCCCTGATGCGATTACTAATCCTTGGAATCTGATTATAGAGACGGATGACTTACCTCAACCCCTCCCCGATGGAACTAAAATTATCGATATCTTTGACCAAATCGGCACAGGGAGGACACTACTCATTTTAGGAGAACCTGGGTCAGGAAAAACCACGACGTTATTGGAACTCACCCGCGATTTAATCGACCGTGCTAAACATAATAGTAATCTCCCAATTCCTGTCGTCTTTAACCTCTACTCTTGGGCGAATAAGCGGCAGAAGATAGCCGATTGGTTAGTTGAGGAACTGAATAGCAAGTATAAGTTTCCTGAAAAAATTGGACAAGCTTGGATAACACAACAGCAACTGCTGCCTTTGCTGGATGGCTTGGATGAAGTTAAGGCTGAGTATAGAGATGAGTGTATTGCAGCGTTGAACACATTCTATCAGAATTATGGTGCAGAATTATTGGTGTGCAGTCGGAGCAAAGACTATGAAGCTCTTTCTCAGCGCCTGGAATTTCAAAGTGCTGTTTATATAAAATCGCTGACTTTAGAGCAAATCTATAATTATTTGGATAGGGTTGGTGCTGATTTGGCAGGGTTGAGAGCATTAATGGTAGAGGATACGGTACTACAAGAGTTAGCCCAATCCCCTTTGATGCTTAATGTTATGATGTTGGCTTATCAGGGAGTAGCACTTGAGGATTTACCAAAAATCCAAGTGTTGGAAGAGCGACGCAAGAAGTTATTTGATGACTACATTGAGCGAATTTTTAATCGCCATAATCGTTCAAAAGGCAAGCAAATATACTCAAAATATAAGACAATCCGATGGCTTAATTGGTTGGCGCAGAGAATGGTTCAGGAGTCTCAAACAATATTCTTGATTGAAAGTATTCAACCTTATCTATGGTTGCAAAACATTCAAGATAAATTAGTGTACGGTTTTATATTTGGTTTAAACCTAGGATTACTAAGTTTTATTTTTCTGTATTTGCTAGATATAACAGTGTTTGGATTCATAGTAATTCCTTTGTTTTTGATACTTGGAATGACCAGAGGAAATAAAGTACAAATACAACCGATTGAACTTCTGCAATGGTCTTGGAAAAAAGGATTACATGACTGGCGTGCTTTTATCAATGAATTTGAAATTTATAGCTCAATTTTTTTTATAATTTCTACAGCTAAATTTTATCTGGAGTCAAATTCATATAATCAAATACTCAGGATATTTATTGCTTTATCGGGAGGGTTAATCTCTGCTATAGCATTGACTATATTTATGACAATATCTGTTGGAACATGGCGATTTTTGATGGCTGGGTTTCAGGTCAAGAATACAGCCAATACAACTGTTCCAAATCAAGGGATTAAAAAGTCATTTAAAAATGCTACTTTTACAACTTTAATTGGTTGTTTAATTCCGGTAGTAATATGTTTACCGTTCATTGGTTTAACCGAACTCATGCACATAAAACCTGAATCTTTAACTGGACTAGGCATTCTGAAACTAGGGTTGTCGGTAGGACTGATGGTTGGTACAATGCGCGGTTTTTTATGCATAATCCAACACTTTATTTTACGCCTAATCCTTTACTTCAACAACTACATCCCCTGGAACTACGCCCGTTTTCTTGACTACGCCGCTGATCGCATTTTCCTCCAAAAAGTAGGCGGCGGGTATATCTTCATCCACCGGATGCTGATGGAACACTTTGCCCAGATGGAAATTGAACGCTAATACTAAGTTGCAGTCTAAGGTAAAATCTGTCATTCTGAGCAGAATGCAGTGAAACGGAATGACGCTCGCGCATCTGTCCAGATTCTTCGCAACGCTGTTCCTAGACATGATAGAACGCAACTTGGTATAAACCCCCACCGGATAAAGCTTACAAACCAATACCCAATATCACCCTAACTACCATTACTCCCCCGATGCTCTAACGTTAACACTCCCACTGGCGCATCTACGACTAACCGCATCATTCCCAGCCACTGTAACCCCAGTTATTGGTGGGGAGGGCGGGTTTTGTTGATAGGGTATCGGTGAATGTCTGAATTAAATGGCTAAACCCGCCCCTACAATTAATTCCTGGATATCCGCCTCTGTTATCCCCACAATCACTATCCGTTGACTCGGCGGCGCTTTGGGCTACGGCTTCACTCTCACATCAAAAAGTAAAACTCATCCTCATCTGAATAAAACAAATCTTCTTCTATGCCGTTGATTTTATATCAGTAGAAACGCACCATGGCGCGTCTCTACATCCTGTGAAAAAAAAGGTATCACACAAAAAACGGTCGAAAAAAGTTTTCCCCAAGCGTGTCAACTAGAAGTCACAATATCAGCTAACGCAGGTTTGACATTGGCATAGTCATAGTTAAAACCACTGCTACTTGTCCGCTTAGGTAACACCTTTTGACCCTCTAGTACCACCTTAGCCCCCTCTCCCAATAACGCTTCTAGAGCAATGCTGGGAACGGGTAACCAGGAGGGACGATTCATCACATCTCCCAAAGTCTGACAAAATTCCGACATCCGCACTGGGTTGGGTGCTGTAGCATTGAAAACCCCTTCCATCTCGTTGCGGGTGAGTGAATTGATAATCAAGTTCACCAAATCCTCTCGGTGAATCCACGAAAACCACTGACGCCCACTACCAATTGGACCTCCAGCAAATAGTTGAAATGGAGGTAACATTTTCGCTAGTGCGCCACCATCACCGAGAACAATTCCAAACCGAAGGATAACCAACCGCACCCCAGCCTCTTTCACCTTTTGGGCTTCAGCTTCCCAAGCCTGACAGACTTGGGCGAGAAAATCGTCTCCAGGGGGACTGGTTTCAGTGTAGGTTGCTGTTTCGCTAGTCCCGTAATAGCCAACAGCCGACGCATTCACTAAGACGCTGGGTTTAGATGACGCTTGGCTGATCGCCTCTACAATTCGCCGGGTTCCCAGTTGGCGACTATTGAGAATTGCTTGTTTCCGTTCTGATGTCCAGCGATTCTCACCGATGGGTTCCCCCGCCAAATTCACCACTCCATCACACCCGGCGATCGCGTCTTGCCAAGATCCCGATTCGGTGGGCGTATAGCCGACAATCTCTAAATCAGGAAACAGCCGAGTCGCTTTGGCTCGATTTCGGGTTAAAATCATCGGTTGATGCTCTAACTCAAGCAGACGCTTGACTAAGCGAGAACCAATAAATCCGGTTGCTCCAGTAATAGCAATTTTCACGATTAACTTACTCTGCTCCCTGTGCTGGTTTAGTATCACCGTAAGCCATACCATTGACTTCGGCATAGCGGTGCATAAAGCGCATGAACCGATCCCAGTGATCTTGGTGCTCGATTTCAAATTCGCAGTCTACCCGCTTTAAATCATCGCCTTCGGGACCACTGAATATAAATTTAACTGATGAGGGTTCCACACTAATCTGCCCTTCTTCATCAATTAAAAGCAAGGCGTTGGCGAATCGTTTGGTATAACTCTGAAATTTTTCTATCGCTTTTAAAGAATCGAAACTCATTAATACTGAACGCACCCCCGAATTCCGATTTCGCCGTAAGCTAACATTGCTCAGTTCTTCAGGAAGTCCTTCAAAAAATTGAATCGATGGCGTTTGGGAAGTCATTTTTAAATGGCGAATACTATATTGTTCAGTATACAAAACTTTATGCCTCTCACCGAAGAGATCCCCGACAACTCCTACGAAGTCGGGGATCTAACGCTCACGAGAAATGACTCAAAACTACACGGCTTGCGGTTGCACTTGCGGCTGGAATTGGAACAGTGAGTACACCACATTGCGACGAATGTCAATCATCATTTCCAAGAAGGTTTCATATCCTTCTTGCTTATACTCAATCAGTGGGTCTTTCTGCCCATAACCCCGTAACCCGACCGACTCACGCAACGCATCCATCGACTGCAAATGCTCCCGCCACAGGGTATCAATCTGCTGCAAGATGAAGAACCGTTCTGCTTGTCGCATCAATCCCGGTTGAATTTGATCGATTTGGGCTTCTTTAATGTCGTAAGCTTTGCGGACTTCTTCATGCAAGAAGGTTTTAATCTCCGTCACCGTCATATCATCGAGATGCTCCGGCTGGAGATCTTGCAACAAATAGACAAATTCTTGTACCTTGGACACCAAGCTGCCTAAATCCCATTCTTCCGGGGGCAAATCCGGGTTGACGTAGGCGTCTACAATATCATCCATCGTCTTCTCGGCATATTGGATGACTTGTTCTTTAAGATCTAATCCCTCTAACACCCGACGACGTTCGGCATAAATTGCCCGCCGCTGATTATTCATCACCTCGTCATATTCAAACACCTGTTTCCGGGTGTCATAGTAGAACGTTTCCACTTTTTTCTGCGCCCCTTCTAAGGAACGAGTCAGCATTCCCGATTCGATCGGCATATCTTCCTCAACTCGGAACGCATTCATCATCCCCGCCACGCGATCGCCCCCGAAGATTCGCAGCAAGTTATCCTCTAAGCTGAGGAAAAACTTCGTCGAACCCGGGTCACCTTGGCGTCCCGCCCGTCCCCGCAGTTGGTTATCAATCCGGCGAGATTCGTGGCGTTCGGTACCAATGACGTGCAATCCGCCGATCGGCTCGGTGTTGATTACCTCATCCTGTTCTTTATGAGTAAAGGCTTCATATTCCTTTCGCACCGCCCGACAAACCTCCCGCAGCTTTTGAATCACGGGGTCATCCGTCGGGGCATTTTCCGCCGCGATCGCTATTTTTTCTTCGGCTTCTAATTCCGGTAGACTACGTTCCCCATACTGCTGCACGGCAAACTTCACCGCCTCAATCAACTTTTGCTCTGTTTCCTCAGACAACTGAGTTGGGAAAATCTGGGGACTCACCTTCCAAGTTTTCACTTTTTTACCGGGCGCAAACCCTTGGGCTTGGGAGCGTTTCCCACCCCCTCCTGCCATAGCTGCAAAGGAATCTTCTTCTTCGGGGATGACAATCTGCGGCATGAAATATTCCCGCACTTTCAGCCGCGACATGTAGTCCGCATTACCCCCTAAGATAATATCGGTACCACGTCCTGCCATGTTCGTCGCGATCGTCACCGCCCCTTTGCGCCCTGCTTGTGCCACAATTTCTGATTCCCGTTCCACGTTCTCGGGTCGGGCATTGAGCAGATTATGGGGAACGTCCAATTGGCTTAACAAACGCGAAAGCACTTCTGATTTTTCCACACTGGTTGTACCCACCAATACCGGGCGTCCTTGCTCATGCATGTCTGCACATTCTCGTGCCACCGCTTTCCATTTGGCTTCCTCAGTTTTATACACCACATCCGACATATCCCGCCGTCCGGGGGGCTTATTGGTGGGGATAATCGTGACTTGTAGGTTATAGATTTTTTCAATTTCGGCTTCTTCTGTTTTGGCTGTTCCGGTCATCCCGGCTAGCTTGGGATAAAGCAAAAAGAAATTTTGATAGGTAATTGTAGCTAGGGTTTGGGTTTCTTTTTGAATCTCGACATCTTCTTTTGCCTCAATCGCCTGGTGCAGTCCATCACTCCAACGCCGTCCCTGTAAGACTCGTCCGGTAAACTCATCGACGATGACCACTTCATCGTTACGCACGATATAGTTTACGTCATTGGTAAACAGTTCCTTTGCCTTAATCGCGTTGAAGATATAGTGCGCCCAGGGATTTTCCGGGTCATACAAATCCCCAACCTCTAGGAGTTTTTCCGCCTCGATAAAGCCTTCATCGGTGAGGATGACATTACGCGCTTTTTCATCCACCTCATAATGCTCTTCCGGCTGCAGCATTTTCGCGATTTGAGCCGCTTTCATATAGTTCTGGGTGGGACGTTCCACCTGTCCGGAAATAATCAGGGGGGTGCGGGCTTCGTCAATAAGTACGGAGTCTACTTCGTCAATGATGCAGTAATTGAAGGGACGCTGCACCACCTCATTCATTGAGGTTGCCATATTGTCCCGCAAGTAGTCGAAGCCCAACTCGCTGTTTGTGGCGTAGGTAATATCACAGCCGTAGTTGCGCTGTCGTTCCGCAGGACCCATCCCTGACTGAATTAGTCCCACCGTTAGTCCTAAGAAGCGGTGTACCTGTCCCATCCATTCCGCGTCCCGACGTGCCAGGTAATCGTTAACGGTAACAATATGTACGCCTTTGCCACTTAAAGCGTTGAGATAAGCTGGGAGGGTGGATACAAGGGTTTTTCCCTCACCCGTTTTCATCTCTGCGATTTCTCCTCGGTGCAGCACAACACCACCTAATAGCTGCACATCAAAATGGCGCATTCCCAAAACCCGCCATGCAGCTTCCCGCACGACGGCGAAGGCTTCGGGTAGGAGATCCTCTAACAGTTCTTCTCGCTCGCGATCGGTTGTCGCGCCTTCAAGCTGCTGCTTGAATTCTGTGGTTTTCCCTTGGAGTTGCTCATCGGAGAGCGATCGGATATCTTCTTCCAGAACGTTGATATCGGCAACGAATGGTTGGTATCGTTTAAGTTTGCGGGTATTTGGATCGCCAAGTAAGTTTTTTAACATAGCAGGAGAGGGATACGTCTAATCGCGCTTGGTCTAGGGTTAAGGTTAGACACTCAAGACTAAGGGCATGAATAGGGGAGTCAGCGTTCACAGGCAATCTTGCACGAGTCCCAGTGGCTAACGGCTAACCCATGATAAACCACCGCTTAGGGCGGCATTTTTATGATCATCCTACCATTTTTGCTCAGATTGAGGGGCGCTTCGTCCTTTGTCCTTTGTCATTTGTCCTTTGTCATACTCGCTGCCCGAAAAGAAGCAAGCTACTTCATTTGTAAGGGTTTGAGGCATATTCACAGAACTTAAAGTTCAGTTTATTTCCACCAAGCTACTGGCGATCCTCCAACCAACTGGCTAAATCCGGCAAACTTTGAAAATCGAAAATTTCCTCAGTTAACCGTTCCAAATCACTCAACGGTAATTCTTCAAGTTTGCGGCTGATTGCCAACGGAATTTCGCCAAAACGCTTCATAATTAGACGCCCTACTAGAGTTTTGGTCTGTTGTAGTCGCCCTTCTTCTTTTCCTTCTTCTTTCCCTTCTTTTTTTCCTTTTTCTTCAGCATAAGCCAGCCGTCCTTTTTCATCTTGCAACATCATGCCTCGCCGATCAACTACCTCCAACTCTTCTACCGTCATTGTGGCTTGATTAGCAAGGTTTAAAGCAAGTTCTATCTCTGAAACTTCCCCTAAATTATCAGGAACACTCTCCAAACTCGCTGCTTCTTTCAGGAAATAAATCCATTTATCGGTTAAACTCTGTAGTTCAGACAATGTTTTATTGAACTTGGGAAGTTCGACAAAGATTAGCTGCAATTCACCATCGAGAAGTTCAAATTTTTGGGTTTTCTCTTGAAAGACAAATTGGTTAATTACCTGAGCTGTGTTGGCAAACAAGATAAAATCAGTAATTGTTACGGCAATTGCTGGATTCAGGAAAGGATAATCATCGCCTGTTTTTAACTGGTTACTATAGGCTTTTGCCAAGTTATAAGCTACCCGCTTGTTAAAGGCAGTCATCGGCGCTATTTGCATTTCAATGACCACAATCGACCCATCCGCTAAAACGGCTTTGACATCTAAATAAGTTTCTTTTAAGGTAATCACCTGACCCGGATTATAGGGATTAACAATTGTTAGGGATTGAATGATTTTTTCTTCGTTATAAATTATTGCATTGAGAAAACTGATTAAAATCTCTTGGCTTTGTTCGGAACCAAATATTTTTTTAAAGGCATAATCGATCTTGGGACTAATAAACCTCATTTTAGGTCTCCCATTTTATAAATATATGGAATAAAGTCCAATTCTAGCACAGCGATCGCCCCGTCTTTCATTTACTAAAAAGTGATGATTTTATTGAGGTGATACGTCAAACAATTTCCAACTCTAAATTGTGAGTTTCCCGGAAATTATGAGTAAAGTGGTCAACCTCATTCGTGTCACTCAGTTCTAAGTTGTAGAAATCGACAACATCATGTTCAAAATAAGGACCCGCGTGCCAAGTCCCTAGTTCTAACTTAATAAAGCAGTTTCCCGGAATCCGGAAAACTTTAATTTCATCGATCGCGGGTTGTTCACGTTCACCAGCAGGTGCAACCGCCATCCACCAGTCTTTCCCTTCTAGAGAACCCAAACATTGGGTACAGTGCTGATGGCGCGTGATTTTGTGAAATTTGCGACCTCTGTGATACAAGCGCATGATGTAAAAGCGGGGAGTACCGTTGTGCAGAACTAATTGTGCATCTGTTGCATCATAGGGTTTATCATCGGCTGTCGGCGTGATTAATTGACCGAAGGGTTGAAAGCGTTCGGCGCTAATTTCTTCTACTGAAAGCTGTTTCACTGAAATAGTGCGATTCATGACAGATATCCATTGCAACACAAAGCTTACTGCTATTTTGTCCCAAACAGGCGATCGCCTGCATCCCCAAGTCCGGGCAAAATATAACCATGCTCATCTAAGCTTTCATCAATCGCGGCGGTATACAGAGGGACTTCCGGATGATGATCATGGAAATTCGCGATTCCCTCCGGTGCAGCTAGCAAGCACAAAAACTTGATGGACAAGGGGATAAAATCCTTCACCCGATCCACGGCGGCTACGGCTGTATTCCCTGTAGCTACCATGGGATCAACCACCAAGATGTCTCGGTGTTCAATATCATGAGGCAGTTTGCAATAATATTCAATCGGAATCCGAGTCGTTGGATCACGATACAAGCCAATATGCCCCAAGCGGGCGGAAGGGATCAGTTCTAAGATACCATCAACCAGCCCTTGCCCTGCCCGCATAATCGAAACAATCACCATTTTCTTATCTGAAGCCAGCATGGGAGCGTGCATGGGAGCCAGGGGTGTTTTAATTGCTGCGTATTTCAGCGGTAAGTCCCGCGTTACCTCGTAAGCCAGCAAGCCGCCAACTTCTTTCATCAGTTGACGAAATTTAGCTGTACTGGTGTCAGCCTGACGCATAAGGGTTAGCTTGTGCTGTACGAATGGGTGATCGATTACTGTAACTTGAGGGATCATCTGTTAATAGTAGACAGATTTTTATCTGTATAAAAGTTAATCTTCCTGAGAGTATACCACTCCTGTTGCCAAATCACAGCACAGAAAGGAATATAACCTAAAATGCATTTGCAAAATGGCTTTGATTCATTTTTGCAATATCTAAAATAAAAACAATATAACAGTGAGAATATTAGCCTATTTTACACTAGCAAAGTCAATGGGTAACGTCATAGTTGGTGGGCAATGGACTAAAACTCTTATCCAGTCGTCTAAAGACGACTGGATCTTGGGAGACACATTTTATGGTAGAGACGTTGCATGCAACGTCTCTACAACTTCACTATTGCAAGAAAGCCTATTCCCTATTCCCTGGCGCGTAGCGCTATACTTTTGATGCAGAAGAGGGAGAAGGGATATCCGTTAACACTCGCTTCACCATGCTGATCAATTCCTCCAAGACATAAGGTTTTGTTACATACAGATTGGCTCCTAGACATATCCCGCGTTCAATATCCCTGGGTTCGGATTTTGCTGTCAAAAAAATAAACGGGGTTTGACGACCAAAACGGCGCAGTTGTGATAAAACGGTATACCCATCAAATCCGGGCATATTAATGTCGCAAATAATTAATTCTGGGTTCAGACATAAGCTAAAGTTGACGCCACTTGACCCGTTATCTGTAGCAATGACATCATAGCCATTGGCGGGATTATATCCTTCCATTGCTAAAATTTCAGATAAATTATCCCGTAGGCTTATGTCATCTTCAATGATTAGAATTCTTCGCATTGTTTCGCCTATTTCCATACTGGCGTTTTAGTTGGATTGAATCATGTTGTTCTTCTTTATTATTCCCTAACAGTTGAGGGTTTTCATCCGTGAATTCTCTAGGTTTTTCAGGTTTGCGGGAAAACTAGACCTTGCTTATGGTTGGGGAACCCTCTCCTAGAATTTACAGATATCTATCCTTATAAAGATTTGCAAACAAAACTTGACTCAAGCGAGTTGATCAGTGAAACTACAGACAAGAGCGTAATACACTGTAAACAAGCGTATTACGTTAGTTGTGGTTAACTCCAAACAAAGGCTGATTAATCCATAGTTAGCAGGAAGCTGGGATGGAACAGCACGTCTTGCCCAGAAATACTGTCTCCATCCAGGCAACCTGCGAGATTGGTTGATTGAGCCTATTGATGAAGGATAACCTCTGCTATACCGTTTGCACCTCCTCAATCATTTCTAGTGTGTCTCCCTTTTGGTGTCCGGTATGGTAAGCAGCAAGGAGAATTTGGCTGGTTTTGCCCCAGGCGATCGCACCCCTAGCGTCAATCGCGATCGCACCTAAATCCCGCCGATTCTCTTTTGCTTCTTTTATGGAACGTTCCATAGCATCGGCTAAGGATAACCCGTCGGTGACACGCACCACAACCCGTGCAGCGAAGCATTCATCAATAATATCTTCCCCAATTCCGGTACAACTTACCCCAGCGTTTAGGTTAGCGTAATTCCCCGCAGGCATAGCTGAGTCGCTGACTCGACCAATGCGTTCAAATCCCTTACCTCCGGTGGATGTACCCGCCGCCAAGCCGCCCTGACTATCTAACGCCACAACTCCAATTGTGCCACGTCCGGCTTCCGAAGAAAGGAGTTCCGGTTCGCTTACCACATCCGCCATTGTCCGTTCAAAGTTGTCCTGTCTATCCTGTAACCACTCCTGTAAGCGCTTCTCAGTTAACGGGTTGTAAATCGGTGCATTCACTTCCCGCACCAATTCCGCCGCCCCCAAATCCGAGAGAATGCGATCGGGACAATCTTGCAAAATCTTCGCCAAATCGATGGGATTTTTAATCCGCGAGACATTAATCACACCACTAAAGCGTTGAGGTTTACCATCCATCAGTGAGGCACTCATGCGAATCTGTCCATCGGATTGTAATACCGAACCCGTTCCGGCATTATAGCGGGGTTCGTCTTCTAGGAGTTGACAGCCTCGAATCACCGCTTCACGGGCGTTTGCACCCGATGATAACAAGGCATAGACATCATCAAGTATTGTATAAAGCGAATCGCGCACCGCTTGGGTGGCGTCTTTGGTTTTCAGCGCGCTTCCGGCACCACCATGAATAATTAATTTGGGTTGCATTGAATTCACGAACTCCTTGATAGTCAACTGGCTTGGGATTTGCGTCGGCGGCAGCGTTCCGAGCAGAACTTTACATTATCCCAGCATTTCGCCCATTTTTTGCGCCAACTGAAAGGACGTTCGCAGACGGGGCAGATTTTGGTCGGTAGGTCTGACTTAGCTTTCTTCACAGCGTACTCGTGCCATGTTACGTTAAGGAGCAGTTAACTCCTCAATCGTAACTCCTTGTAACCCTGTAATCCTTTAACCCTGTAATCCTGTAAACCAGTAAACCGCCATCGTGGGTTAGGCGGAACTTTATTTTGGCAAATATCATTTAATTGGCTATCCGCCGTAACCCACCAATAATTAATTTCCCCAGACACCGTAGGGTGGGTTAGGCGGAACTTTATTTGGGAAAATACCATTTACATTGGCTATCCGCCGTAACCCACCAATAATTAATTTCCCCAGACACCGTAGGGTGGGTTAGGCGGAACTTTATTTGGGAAAATACCATTTAATTGGCTATCCGCCGTAACCGACCAAAGCCTTGAACAACGGTGCGTTATGCTTCGCTAACGCACCCTACAATTGGATGGGATTGAAAATGATGACAAATAACCTGTAGGGGCGACCCGCCTGCATTAATTAACAACTCCAATCCCTTCAAGAAAATCGGGTCGCCCTCTTCAATGCCAGACGTTAGGCAACGGTTAAATCAACCTGGAAGGTGAAATCATTAAAATCTTGATCTCCACCTCCATACAAATCCTCAAAGCCAAAGGTGTTATCACCTAGGAGGCGAATGTGGTCAACCCCATCAGGATTCGCACCTAAATGGGCAAAGTAGGCAATCGGTTCTCCATAACCCAGGTACTGATTATTGGGATTCTCAGCCAGCAATTCCTCCGTGGTGCCATTGGCAATAATGTAAGGTGCCAGCAGACTTCCTCCCTCTAATTGGGTGTCAAACGTCGCCATCCCCCGATTCACATCACTAACCACTGATTGGGCAAGGGCAGCTTGAGCATAACCCTCGTCCTCTGGGTGAATCAATTGACCTGTCATTGGGTCTTCCACTGCCCCATCTTCGTTTTCAATCACATACAAGCCGACGGAATTATCGAAACCAGCATGACTCTTAATCTCGATAAAATTCGCGTCTACCGGACTGCTTTGTCCACGTAAATCAATGAGTTCTCGTTCTCCTTGTAATTGAGTTCCTAACGCAGGTAATTCATTCGTCGGTTCAACCATTAGCGTCAGAGTATCGTTACTCTCTGCCATTGGGTTTTGCCAATTGAGAGTAAACTGATTGTTCTCTCCATTCAGTACCTCAAAATAATCCGTATTGTTGGCATTAGCGCCGGGAAGACTAAACCAGACATTAGTTGGCGTTTGTCCTGAATCTAATGCGGCTTGGACATTATCCGTTGTGCTGTTTTGCACCAGATAAAATCCCAGATTGGGAGTCGTCTCACCGAAAACTTGCTCCACATCCAAAATCCGAGTTAGGTTATCGCCAGCAAAATTATTGGGCAAACTGGAGAACAGAACGTTTCCTTCATCCAAAGCGGCTTGCAGATAATCAGTTTCTCCGGGTTTAATCCCATTAATCTTTCCCGCCGCATTATCCACTTCAAAAATGCCCACTTCACTGACAAAGGATGAGTTGTTACCCGTAAGCGTGAACAGGAGTTTATCGGCTGGAGATTTGCCCTTGAGAAACAACAGATCATTGTTGAATTTTAGTTTCGGTTTTGCATTGCCATTATTCCTTGTTCCCCGATTAACTGTTAAGTCAAAGACATCACTGATTTCCCCTCCATTACCGTCATTAGCGGTGAGAGTAATCGAGTTAGTGCCGACTGCTTTATTGCGGGGAGTACCACTAATTACACCCGTTTCCGGATTTAGGTTTAATCCTTTGGGTAAACCCGTAGCCGAGAAGGTGAGAGTGTCGCCATCAGGGTCAGTGAAATAGTTACTGATATCTAGACTGTAAACTTCTTTTCTCTTTGCCGTTTGGTCAGTGATGGGAGAGACTAATATGGGGTCATTATTGACTACAGGTGCAGGAGTAATATCTAAGTCAAACCCATCAGTTTGTGTACCCCCTTGCCCATCTGATGCTGTGACTAAGATACTCAGTTGAGTTTCATCACCTGTATCAGGTGTACCGCTGAATGTGCCTGTATCGGAGTCAAATTTTAACCAAGAAGGTAAGTCAGTGCCATCTGCTAATGTGGCAGAGTAGGTTAAATCATCTCCATCAACGTCACTAAAGTTATTGGTGATATCTAAG
>NZ_JAVJQP010000040.1:0-13128 GCF_040218875.1 Coleofasciculus sp. D1-CHI-01 | reverse complement strand
CCCCGTGTTAGTAATGTCAAAATCAATGTCAAAACTATCACCTGCATCGAGGGATTGTGGAGTGATATCAAAATCTGACCCGGATAAGTCAGCTAATTGAGTATTATTGATGGCTACATCATCATAGTCGAACAAAAAGCCGACATTTGAGTTATTGGTTTCATTGACTTCCGTAACATCGGCTCCCGAATCAACCAGCATCCCGATGTAATAGGTATCATCTCCATATAAATCCCAGAAGGAATGATTCACTCCAGGCAAGTTTAAGCTAGTGATAAATGAACCCGTGCTGTTCCCAGCTAAACCATTAATCGTGGTACTACCTAAAAACTGGTCAACCGTGCTGATCGTGTTATTGCTGGAAAGGTAGAAGGAAACATCAAAAGCACCTGCGCTACTCCCCGTATTGGTAATGTCAAAATCAATGTCAAAACTATCACCTGCATCTAGAGGATTGGAGGTGACATCAAAATACGCCCCGGATAAGTCAGCTAATTGAGTATTATTGATGGCTACATCATCATAGTCGAACAAAAAGCCGAAATTAGAATTATTGGTTTCATTGACTTCCGTAACATCTGCTCCCGAATCCACCAGCATCCCGATATAGTATGTACCATCTCCATTCCAGAAGGAATGATTAAAACCAGGTAAGTTTAAGCTAGTGGTAAACGAGCCTGTACTGTTTCCAGCTAACCCATTAATCGTGCCACTATCTAACAGATGATCCATGGTGCTGATGTAGTTATTACTGGAAAGGTAGAAGGAAACATCAAAAGCACCAGCGCTACTCCCCGTATTAGTAATGTCAAAATCAATGTCAAAACTATCACCCGCATCGAGGGATTGTGGAGTGATATCAAAATCTGAACCGGATAAGTCAGCTAATTGAGTATTATTGATGGCTACATCATCGTAGTCGAACAAAAAGCCGACATTTGAGTTATTTGTTTCATAGACTTCCGTAACATCTGAACCAGAATCAACCGTCATCCCGATGTAGTATGTGCCATCTCCATTCCAGAAGGAATGATTAACACTGGGCAAATTTAAGTTAGTGGTAAAGGAGCGTGTACTGTTCCCAGCTAACCCATTAATCGTGGTACTACCTAACAGATGATCTACGGTGCTGATGTAGTTATTACTGGAAAGGTAGAAGGAAACATCAAACGCACCCGCGCTACTCCCCATGTTGGTAATGTCAAAATCAATATTGAAACTATCACCGGCATCAAGGGGTTGTGGAGTGATATCAAAATCTGACCCCCACAAATCAGCTAAATTGATCACCCAACCTAAATCCTCAAAAATTCCTAATGTTACCGCACCCGGATCATGGTGCGCCTCTCCCGGAGCAATGGAAGGTGTCATCAAAGCATTAGAATTTCCACTTTCATAAGTCGCTTCATCCAAGTGGGCATAGCTAGAACCCAATTCCCATGTACTCGGAGCGTACAGCTTGGGATTCGTGCCACCATTGGCAGCAACCGCATTACTCCCATTAAAGAACAGGTTATCACTGGTGAGTTGATCGCCTAAAGCAACAGAGTAATTCGGAAATGTATCGATAAGTTTTTGACCCGAACCATTCACCGTAAAGCGATCGTAAATTAAGGGTTGGCTCCACCAACTCCCTTGTTCAGTGTTGGAGTCATAGTTCATGCTACCCAGAAACCCCAAGCCATGACCTAATTCATGCAAGACAACAGAAACAAAATCATACTGTCCTGTTGGTGTATTACCATCAGTGCCAAAATACCAGTTCGAGTAATTGCTATTGAAGTCAGCATTAATATCATGGGTAGTGGTATCTAAATCGACGCCAGCCAAACTATTGGCGAGGGCGCTGGGATACCAGGTATTAGTGTAGGCAGCATTGGCAAAGTTGTAGTCATAGTCATTGGGTCCAGCAGAACCGAGAGCGTTTGTTCCGAAAGGAGTCCAATTCGCTTCAATTTCAATCGGAACTGGCGAAACAATAAGGCTTTCCCAGATATCAACCGCGTATTCAAATGCCGCTTGAGCTTGGGTGGAAAAACCGTTATAGTTAACGTTGATAGTAGAGGTTGGAGTCTGAGCGGCTAACAGATTTGGCGTTGTCGTTGATTTTGTCTGTTGAGTCCTGTTGTCAGTGAGTTCTAAGCTTGTTTGCCTACTTGAAACGATGTTTGCTTGAGGTGTCTGATCAAACTTCTCAGTTGCTGTACCTGAACTATCAGTGTCAATAGATAAATTATCAGCTTCTGCTACACCAAAAAAATTACCAAACATCAGAGCTAATTCGGTGGAGGTGGAGAAGGATTTGTCGTGAGATGCCATAAGAGTCTCTCCTGTGTAGGGAAAATTGTGTGCAGATGTCAGATGTTGACCTCTCTGCCCTCTTGTGTCTCTCAGGAGTTGACCCTTATGCAGTTTTTTGTTTCGAGATTTACACTTTACAAAGGTTTATTTTTACTTGACAAATTGACATTCAACAGCTAGAAAGACCCCATATCTGTCAGTTGCGGTAACGTTTCAACCCAGCGAATAACAAAAGCGCGATCGCGAATCCTCCAGCGACTCCAGAAATCAGTAGGGTATCCGGATGACGCACCGCGATCGCACCATAAGCCCAGGCAATTACCAGAGGATAGGCAATATCCGATCGCTGAATAATCACCGTTGCTGTGATCGCCGCCCCGACAATCAGGGCAATTGCCGTCCACGCGGAGGGATTAATCCCCCATCCATTCCAGCCAAAGTCATAGAGTACAATTGCCACATTCAGAATGGTGGCTACGCTGATCCACGCCAAATAGATACTCACGGGAATGTGGACATACCATTTCTCTTTCCGATACACCCTGACAGAACCAATACCCAACCGCCAATACACTCGAATCAGTGGCACTAAAATCCCCAGCATCGCCACCAGCGACAGGGCAAACTGGCGATACTGGAATAGAAACACCCAAACAATCTGGGCAACACTCGCCAGCACTAAACCATAACCCATCTGACGCAGATAAGTATTTTGCCGTTGGTTAGGCAGTACCTGATAGATCCCCAGACTAATCAAACCCAGATAAATGATCCCCCATATAGCAAAAGCATAGCTGGCTGGGATAATCTTAATTTCCCCAAAGAGAGTATTGGAGATTTCGCCGATTGTTAGTCCACCAATCGGCGCGATATTTGCCCAGACATTAATACCAAAAGCAGCAAGGATCGCACTCAATGTGAGAACTTGCCGGAGGCGATCTGAGTTTAAATAGGAATTGAGCCGTTTCATATTCTCACCGAGTTGAAATCTCGGTTATGCTGAAGGTCACTTGAGTTTTTGCTTAATAAATGACACGAGTTGTCCCATTTGTTTTTTCAACCCATCAACTTCTGACTGTAAATGTTCAATTTTTGCATTTAATGCTTGAACTTCGTCTGATGAAACACCAGGAGCTTCACCCGCAGGGGCTTCTTCTTTGGGGGGCGGAGCCATAACGGGGCGTTTTTTCGCCTTCGCCATCGCTTCCTTAATCGCATCAACCAGTTGCTTCTTTTCAAAGGGCTTTTCGACGAAGGCAAAATACTCAAACGGTTCCGGTATCTTCTCCGTTACTTCTTCCTTACGACCTGACATTAATACTAAAGGAATGCTCTGGAGAGTACCGTCACTTTGAATTTGTTGAAAAACATCCCAACCACTCATTTTAGGAAGCAGAAAATCTAACATAATTAGGTTGGGATGCTCCTGGCGGATCTGATTAAGACCTTCAATACCATCTTTGGCTTCTAACACTTCAAAGTTACCGGGCGGCAACATTTCTTTAACACGCATCCGGATGACTCGACTGTCATCAATAACTAATATTTTATGGCTTGCCACGACTGACTCCTTTGGAGAGATAAAAGAAAAACGTCTTAAGCCCAGGTAGACCAGACCCCATAATTCCACTCAGACAGAACTCACAGAGTCTGTTTCCGGGAAAACAACGGATGACTGACCGACACCTGTAACTCTTTTGCTGTTTTGAGATTGAACCCAAAAGCACTGATTGTCCATGACTCTAGATTAATCTGCTTGGTTGGTTGAGAGCAAAACTCGGCTCAAATCAGGGTCCAAGTAAAATGCTCTACCATTTGTATCGTACAGAGTAACACTGTTGCTGATAGCTCACCACAATTATTATGGATTTGCCGACTCAACCCAATCTGTCTGCTAAAAACCTTTGGCGAGAGGAAATTACTGCCCTACCCCGTTGGTTGCGGCGTCCTATTGGCAACGCCAGTGATATCTCCACGGTTCAGCGCATTGTGAAACAACGGCAAATTCACACGATCTGTGAAGAGGGGCGCTGTCCCAATCGCGGGGAGTGTTATGCTAACAAAACGGCGACCTTTTTGCTGATGGGTCCAACCTGTACCCGTGCTTGTGCATTTTGTCAAGTGGATAAGGGTCATTCTCCCATGCCCCTTGATCCCGAAGAACCCCAGAAAATTGCTGAATCGGTTCAGTTGTTAGGATTGCGGTATGTTGTACTGACATCAGTGGCGCGAGATGATTTACCGGATCAGGGGGCAGGTTGGTTTGTTGCCACAATGGATGCGATCCGGCGATTGAATCCAGAAACCCAAATTGAGGTACTAACAGCAGATTTTTGGGGCGGGAGAGGAAAGGAGAATCAAACGCCAACCGAGTTGCAGCGCCAACGGGTGAAAACGGTGGTTCAGGCGCGTCCAGCTTGTTATAACCACAATATTGAAACCGTAAAACGATTGCAAGGACAAGTGCGCCGGGGTGCCCAATATGAGAGATCGCTAGATGTTCTCCGCATTGTCAAAACCCTTGATCCGACCATTCCCACTAAGTCAGGATTAATGGTAGGACATGGAGAGACGGAAGCCGAGGTGATCGAAGCCATGGAGGATTTGCGCCGCGCTGAATGCGATCGCCTCACCCTAGGGCAATATATGCGTCCCTCTCTGGAACACCTGAGAGTGCAACGCTATTGGACACCCGAGGAATTTGAGCGACTGGGTGCGATCGCGAAAGAGATGGGTTTCACTCATGTCCGTTCGGGTCCCTTGGTTCGCAGTTCCTATCACGCAGGTGAATGACCTGAATTAATGGGATGCAGCAGGAGAACAAGGGAACAGGGAACAGGGAACAGGGAACAGGGAACAGGGAACAGGGAACAGGGAACAGGGAACAGGGAACAGGGAACAGGGAACAGGGAACAGGGAATAGTAAGTGATTGGATTCATCAAGCCTTGTCGTGTGTCGTTCGTCCACCGATATTCAGCCCTGGATCGAGAGGAACACCTGTTCCATAAGATTCAGTCACTTCCTGGGGTAGGTTGGAAATAACGGGTTCCTCAGTATCTTCATCGTCTACAGGTGTATCTGAAACCAAGTCAGTATCTTCGATGGGTACATCAGACAGATTTCCTTGTTCTTTTGGATTAAGTTCCTGGTTTGCTTTAGTAGTCATATCAGCCATAATAGTTTTGTCAATTCTGCGACTATCTATAACTGCAACCTATCTTAAGAGTCGAGTTAATCGAATCTGCAAATAGGATGAAAATTCATCAGTCTCAATGTCTCAATCGTGATTGGGTTTTGAGAAAATAGTATTGACTCAGATACTGGGCGAACGGCACAACGGGTATTAAACGAGGCGAAACATATATCGAAGCCGACTTCGTTGGCAAATCCGATACAGTGCGATCGGCACATAAATACCTATGGCTGTGCCAATGATAAGGTGCGCGATCGGATTGGTAAACCCGAAGACATATTGGAGGAGAATTCGTAGTGATGCCGAAGCGATTGTATGAGCCACGAATATTTCTAGTGACAAGCTTCCCCACTGTTTCACAACGTCAATTCTATTAAACCGATCCAGGAGAATTGCCAAAGCAACTGAGGCGGCGATGCCAAAGATACCCACTATAGGCGTCAGTAATTTGACCGCCATCACATTGAACCCAACCGCTAATCCCACAGCCCAAAATCCACCAATTGTAACCATGAGCAAAGTTTGGGTTTTCCATTGACTCAACTGTGACATGAATCGACTACTGCCTATTACCGCACCCAAGGCGAGGTAGATAGCATAGCCGCGAACTGAATATAAAACCCTCCACGAACCCAAGCCAACATCAGCAATTTGCGTCAAGTAAAACAAAATCGCCAAAATTAAAAATACTCTGGAAGAAACATTGAGCTTGCTGACAATTGCGTAAACCACCATGATGACAAACAATGTGTATAGAAACCAATATTGCATCACAGGTTGGTAGATAATTCGCCACAAGTTACTCAAGGAAACTGAACTATTGGTATAACTCGATACTATAGCCTGAAGTACAGTCTGAAGCACCGACCAGACCAAGTAAGGATAGGCGATAACTTTAAGCTTACTGACGAAAAACTCTCTTAGTGGTTTGGAGGCTGAGCGCTCAATAAATAATCCTGAAAGGTAAAAGAAAAGTGGCATGTGAAAGGAATAAATCCACTGATCAATCGAGACAACTATTGTTGAAGTCTCAAGGATTGAGCTATTAACTAGACCTCGGAGCGTATGACCAAAAACGACTAAAAAAATTCCGATGCCCTTGGCATAATCAACCCATTGCACCCGCTGTTTTGTCGCAAATAGAGTCTGGGTCTGTCTAGAGATATTAGCCATCAGCCGATCCTCAACTCAGGGTGCATAGCTATGGGAATATTTAATTATACTGAACATCAATTATTTTTGGATTTGGGTCAGATTTTAACAGATCTAACAAATGGTTATAGAGGAACGAGGAGTGATACCAAATCCGGGGAACGCTACCCCCGTTATAAGCCAGTCCGCGTAGGCGGACTTTGTTTGTGTAGCAGCGATTTCAATCGCCCCCTCTTGCTCTCAACAATCAACAGTATTAACTTTGGATTTTAAGCGCATAGTCCCGGAACCGATCCAAATCGGCTTGAATCGTAGATTCGACAATTTGACCTAAAAACAAACCATCCATCAACTTACCCAAAATGCCAGGAATGTCGTAAGCCACCGTAAGTTTAACAACACTACTTCCATGGCGATCATAAAAGCGCACTGCACCCCTATTCGGTAAACCATCAACAGATTCCCACTGAATAATCTGATGGGGTACTAATTTCAAAATGCGAGAGAGCCAGCTAAATTCAAAGCCACTGCTGGCGAGTTTCCAACGGGATAAATCTGGATTATCTTCTAATACTTGTACCGAGTCAATCCACTTCATCCAGCGAGGCATTTGCTCTAAATCAGACCAGAGGCTCCAAACGGTTTCCATTGGCACCTCGACTTCAACCTGTACACTGTGTTCTAGCCAGTCAGAGTTATTTGTCATTTGTCATTCGTCATTTGTCATTTGTCATTCGTCATTTGTCATTTGTCACATAATTCTTGTACTTGGTTGGGGCGGGTTTAGTTGTATCTGGGTGAGGGAAGAAACGATAGTAGTAAAACCCGCCCCTACAGCCCGGATTTCCCGGTTTTCAGATATCGTTTAACTTGTGGTAACGAGAGTTGGTTCTACATGTTGTTGTGCATGTTCTAGAATTGCTTTAGCCGCCTGCCGCCCGGATAGGGTCGCTCCTTCCATACTATCGATGTAATCTTGTTGAGTGTAGCTACCTGCCAAGAAGAAGTTGCTCACTGAGGTTTTTTGGTTAGGACGATAGGGGTCCATGCCCGGAGCTTCTCGGTAAAGCGATTGAGCTAATTTAACCACACTGTACCAGGTCATGTTCAAGTCTCGCGAAGAGGGGAAGAGTTCGTGGACTTGCTGGAGGACATGGTGGGCGATGGATTCATTAGTTTGCCGGATAAATGGATCACCGGGCGTTAACACTAATTGCAACAGTGACCCTTGTCCTTCTTTGTAATAGTCACCAGGACTGGTTAAGGCTAAATCGGCAAAGCAGGAAAAATCCGCATCGGGAGTATAGAGGAGATTATCCATCCCTGTCGCTTGTGCCAGTTGCTTCCTTTTTTGAGGATCGTGGAGTTCTGTCACCCAACCATCAAACCGCAGTTGTACAGTGGCGACAGGTACGGTATCCAACTTGTAGAGATTGTCAAACTCTGACCATTTGCGCCATGATTCTGGTAACAGACGCTGCACTCCTGGCACATCGGCGGCGCAAACGTAAGCATCAGCGGTAATGGTTTCTTCGCTTTCGCCTTGGGCGATGACTAAACCTGTCACGTTAGCTGAGTTTCCTGTCTCGGTGTAGAGGATGTCTCTCACTCTTCGCCGAGTATAAATTTTTGCTCCTCGTGCTTCTAGGTAATTGATAATCGGTTGATGTAAATATTCATTTGGCGAACCTTCCAGCATCCTGAGAACAGAGGCTTCTGTTTTCGCAGCAAAGAACTGGAAGATTGTCAACATGCAACGGGCAGAGATATTCTCCGTATCGATAAAACCGAGGGCATAGGCGATGGGATTCCACATTCGCTTTAAACTGCCGTTAGACCCCCCATGCTTGCGGAACCAGTCGGCAAAGCTGATTTTATCCAAGTCGCGAATCGTTTGCATTGCCCCGTCAAAGTCGATCAAACCGCGTACTAGGGGACTGGTTCCGAGTGCGATCGCGTTTTGTAGCTTATCCTGAGGTGATAACTGGGAGGTGGTGAAAAAGGCTTTGAGTCCGTTAAATGGCGCTCCTGTGATAAAGCGAAAATCTAGCGCCCCCGTGCGCCCACCCCGATTAATAAAGGTATGGGTATGTTCCTTGAGACGTAGGTTCTCTAATGCCCCTACCTTCTGCATCAAGTCAAACAAGTTGTAGTAGCAGCCAAAGAAGACGTGCAACCCCATCTCAATGTGATTGCCCTCGCTGTCTACCCAACTGCCAACTTTGCCGCCCACGAATGGACGGGATTCAAAGATTTCGACCTCATGTCCGGCATCGACTAATTCTACAGCCGTCGCCATTCCGGCAAGTCCTGCCCCAACGATCGCAACGCGCATCGTAGCCCTTCCTTTTCAGTTTTCTTTACAGATTGTAATAGAATTTGGGTTCCAAATGCAGCCTATCGGCTTGCGATCGCCGTTGATCCCAGTTTTGTTTGCGGGGATGAAATTTTGATAAAGTTGGCTAAACCGACTTGCTGATGTCAGCCAATAGGAATTAGAATGTACAGAGTGTCTTACATGTTATACATTACGTATTACAGACTTACCAGTCTACAAAAATTGGGTAACGCGAATATCTCGCCAAAGAGAAAGCAGGCAAGGTTACTCAATTAGAACATCAGGGTTGCTAATCAAAGGTAAAACACCCGTCAAAGTACTTCTACTGACTTAGGGTCTTCGACGTGAGCCTAATCCTAACCAAGCCGGCAGGCAATAGCAGTGTTAATGTCACTGTTTTTGCTCAATCATTCTTAATGCAACTCAAATGTGTTTGAACAACAAAGAACTTAAAAAAGAGGAAGAGAAAGTATTACTATCTTCCCTAGCGGTTGAAGTCGATACGATTTTTCTGAAGCTTCGTAAAGCGGATCAAGTCATTCGCCATGAACTGAGCTTACTCGAACATCCCAACATTCAATCATTTGAGAAGAGTCAGGTTGAGCCAATCAATGTAGAACAATTAAAAAAAATTATTTATAAAATTCCGCCTCAACATTTATTGGTGGATGAGTATGTTCTCTACATGCTTGACAGCAAGACAACGAGCATATTCGGTTTAGTTGAAGATTATAATCATTCCCTGGAACGTCGAGCGAAACTGCAACACAGCAATAATCAGAGTGATTTAAAGAATGTTGATGAAAATTTAGCTTATGCAATTCGTCGTTTGGGGGCGATGATCTATCATTTAAATATTCACTTAAATTTGCTAACGGTTTTGTTAGTTAAAGCCCCAGTTATTACCGATAATCAGCAAATCACCATTAACGAAAGCAAAGATAAGTTAGAAAAAAAGCTGCTGGATGACTGGGATAAATGGCAGGACAATGTTCGGTTTCTAGAAATCACTATTGATGAACCTTATGCGATTGTAACTTGGGTAATGGAAGAGCTTGGTGGAGATGCCATTCTCCAGCATGAGCAAGGCAATTGGCAATTGATGACGATTAGCACAAGCCGATTCGATGCTAAAGCCTTTGAACCCGTGAATATTTCCTCGGATGCAGCTCAACGGCTGCTCAAGCGTCATTACCAAAAACTGGGATGCTAAATTGATTGGACTTTGGACAAAAACAATAAATTTGCGTAATTTATTTGCCAAGGCATTTAGGGCAGAAAAATTAGATGTAGGGGCGGGTTTAGGGACAATCGTAGGGGCGGGTTTAGGGACAATTGTAGGGGCGGGTTTAGGGACAATTGTAGGGGCGGGTTTAGGGACTAAATTCAGATATTCACCACTAACGGAACAACAAAACCCGCCCTCCCCACCGATAACGGAACAACAAAACCCGCCCTCCCCACCACTAACGGAACAACAAAACCCGCCCTCCCCACCACTAACGGAACAACAAAACCCGCCCATTCCCCCACCGAACGGCAATCGATTAATCCCAAACTGGACAACCAAACCCACCTTATTCTCAACCGCGATCGCACTTTGTTTGTCTAAAGTCCAGAAATTGAATGACACTGACTTAAGGATGGTGGGCAATGCCCACCCTACGATAGATAAAGGGTTTTGGCGCTCCCCAAATGCTTATTTGAGTGCTATTCGACTTAATTAAGCAAGAGGAGGCGATTGAAATCGCAGCTACACAAACATAGGCGAAGCCTTCCCGAAGGGTAGTCCGCCTGCGCGGACTAGGTTATAACAGGGGTAGCGTTCCCCGGATTGGGTATGACAAACTTCGCCGTTAACTTTTATTGTCCCTACCTACTTACCGGGTCAAAGCTAAAGTAAGAATCAAGCTTACTGGGGAAACCTTTTCTTTGAACCCGTTTCAACGGGTTTCAGCTTTTAGCCCCAACTTTAGTTGAGGGCTTAAGCTGAAGGGGTGACTAAAAAAATTGTATTGTGCGAATTTCTTGCCACAGTTCTAGGTACTGCTCAATCGCTTCTTGGGGTAGGGGATATAGAAATTCACTGGCTTCGAGAATAGAGGGTTCGGGTAAGAGTACCGAACTGTTTCGCAGTGAGTCGGGTAACGTAGCCGGATTCAGGGTAACCAGTATCGGTGAAGCTGCATGACTTAATAACGAAATGTCGATCGCGGATTGTTGTCGCCAGCAAAAATCAATCCATTGCTGAGTCAATGATTGGGACGTTTCTGGTTCTGGCGATTCAGCAGCCGTCTTCTTCACAGCAGGTTGTACCCACACATCTGCCCAAAGAGAGGTTCCTGAACGAGGAACGACGGCTTGAATTTGGCGATCGCGTCCGCGCAGGGATAGGATATCGGTAGACCAACCCACGGCTAACCAGGTATCGCCTAACACTAAAGGTTCTAGATAGTGATTTGAACTGTAAAGCTTAACCTGTTTATGCAGCTCTAAGAGTTCAGTTTTCAGATTGGGGACTTGACTCAAGTTTGCGGTATTATAGGAAAACCCTAATTTTTTCAAGGTCAACCCAATCACCTCTCGCGGACTATCAAGTAACGAAATGCGATCGCGTAATTCTGGACGCCATAAGTCACTCCAATCTGTCGGTGTCCACCCTAACTCCTCAAACTTATCCCGGCGATAGGCAATAACCAACGTCCCCCAGCGATAGGGTGCGCCCCAGATTAATCCCGATTCGTCAAGTTGTCCTTGGCGATTGCGTCTGACAATCCCTTGCCAACGCGGGGGTAGGTTTTGCCATCCTGGTAATGTTGACAGCTCTAGCGGTTGAATCAGTTGCTCACCGATAGCAGATTCTAACCAATAATCTCCTAGTGTGACCAAATTCGCGATCGCGGGAGGTTTGCGACTAATCAGAGGAAGGGAAAATCCAGAATCCTCGCCTGGGTTTTCTGATTGTCGTTTCCACACCCGAAGGTTCTGGTATATATCCTTAAGCTGGGCTTGTGGGTCAAACTTGAGCCTCACGGGTGACTCCAGGGTTCGGCGAAATTCAGCTAATAACTGAACCGGAATTGAATTTTGCAACAGTCCTACATTTAAAGCCGTTGACTGTCTATTGCCACACCCAGACGCCAATTGCCCCAGTGCTAGGGCGCTAGCGCCCATTAGAAAGGAGCGTCGTTTCATCCCAAAAATCTGGTTAATTGAGTAAAAATACTACGTTGTATGCGCTTTCTCCCCACAAACTAACATAATTTCATACTTTTTGTGTTCTTTGAGACTGACGGTCAAATAATCCATCTGCTATACAAGTGACCAGTGACCCATGACTCGTTGAGCAAATCTGGTAACTGAATCCAGAGTTTGGGTTGAGTTAAAGGCGCAATTGTAAATAAAACATTAAGTAATTGGATGGATGCCATTGAAGGAAGACAAAGCGAAAATCTGGCAAAAAAGGCGATAACAGCCCAAGATAAATCATTTTTGGGGTTGACTCAATGACTGAACATTGTACGATGTCAAGAATCAGCAGCAAATCTGGGTATGAATTGTCTCAAATAGTTAAATGAGTCTGCCAAAAGGTAGCCTTTGAGTGTAAATTGACTAGCATGAAATAGAACTCACTATGGAAATTGGTAATCAGATGGATACAGTTCAACAACAAATCAGCGCCCTAAATTATAAAGTTGATGCCATATACCAAAGTATTGAGCAACTCAACAACAAGGTATCCCAGTGTCTCCCTGAAGTCCAACCGATGTCAACTGTAGACTCTGAGCTACAGGCATCAACCGCAAAGGTTAATGACATCCCCGTCTATGCGAATCCCCAACTGCTGGACTCTGGGATGGAACATAAAGATATCCTGATCGAGGATAACGGTGAAGTCGCTCAATTTCATACGAATCACAACGGAAATCATAATTCAGAGAATTTCCTGTCTGCTGATGTGCAAGTGCAACGTCTCACCGCCCAATTGACCGCCGCTTACAATCGCATTGCGGCTTTAGAAGAACAGCTTCTCGCCCGCCGCATTCACTCGTGAGTTCAACGGAGCAGGGGGAGCAGGGGAAGCAGGGGGAGCAGGGGAAGCAGGGGAAGCAGGGGGAGCAGGGGAAGCAGGGGGAGCAGGGG
>NZ_JAVJQP010000029.1:0-82710 GCF_040218875.1 Coleofasciculus sp. D1-CHI-01 | reverse complement strand
ACCCTTAAGTAGCAAAGGCTCTAACAGAATCAAAAGCCTGTTTTATTAGAATTGCTTTTTTTAATCTCCATGATTCTTGCGTAGCAAGGATTATGGAGATTATTTTTTAGTATTTTATCATAGTTAGTCTGAAAGAGCCTTTATTTTTTTGACATTCTGGTTTAAAAGGGTTGAAACTGTTGCCTGTTAAGTGTTGCCTCTCCCCACCACAAGACTTATTCAACAGACCCTAAATAAAGGGCGGGTTTTGTTGTTCAGTTATCGTTAACTAGCCCAATTGAGTCCCTAAACCCGCCCCTACATTCTTGCTCCCCTCTCCCCAGAGTGGGAGAGGGGTTGGGGGTGAGGGGTTTCTTTAACTTAAAACGCATAACCTCAGTGCGCCCCTACATTATCCCCCATAAAAATCATCGCTCCATCGGTGTCCAATCCCCCGATGGAATAAACGCCGCCCAATAATACGGATGCTGATACTCTCCACTCTCTAACATCTCCAACTGTGTCTGACGCAACGCCTCACTTCGTCCCTGATTTTCCCTTAATTTCTGATAGTATTTCACCATTAAATCCTTCGTCGCCGTATCCGAAACCTTCCATAAACTCATCACCTGACTCTCCGCCTCCACCACTGTCACCGACGCGGAATCCAGCTAAAATTAATCCAGATAGGAGTAAGGGGTTATTATTAATTGTGCCTGCTCCAGCTTCCGATTGGGGATTGGATTCAAAGAAGCCGTGAGTGGCAATATGTAAAATTGAGGGACTATTGACCTGTTTTACCGCTCGTTCCGTTGCGAACTCTCCCATCAGTGGGGTAATATTTAATAACTGACCAATCGCTTCCGCTTCCTCAGCAGTTCCCGGAAGCGGCGCAAAGGTTTTTTTGGCTAAATCAATAAAGCGAATGTCAGCAACGAATTCACCGGGACGCTGAAAATAGGGGTCAGCAATGAGTACGGGATTATCGTGACTGGGAGAAGGATTTTGGAGTCGCAGTAAGTCCCGTCCAGAGGTAAGATAAGTAAAGGAATAGGTTTCCACTAAATAGCGGTTACTTTCATCAACTAAAGCTTCAAAGGGAATCAAACTGAGAGCGCCCTCGGGAGCAATCAGGATATGGCGAGAATCGCCAATCTTTTCTCGAATCGGTGCCATGATTGCTTGGTCTAATGCACGCGCCGATTGTTTAATTAGGGGAATGGGAAGTTGAGTACCATTTTGGAATAGTTGGCGAAAATCCGTTATTTTTTTCTCAATCGTATCCGCTGCACCTAAATCAATCGCTTCCGGTTCTCCTGTGGAGGAGAGAATATAAGCCGCATAACGCGGTGCATCATAACTATCATCACTGGGATTGTAGGGTTTGTAGCGTACCAGTTCCACTAATACCGCATCGTCGGGAATTAAAGGTTGAATGGTTTCAATAGTGACGGGTTTCGATTCAAGCCGGAATTGTTCACTTTGGCGAGACAGTTGATTTTCCAATTGTTGCACTCGTTGTTCTACCGAGGCGAGTTGAGTGCGGTAGTCTTCTGAAGCTGAGACTATATCATTGTCTGATGTCTTATATATTAGGTTAGCCAGTTGACTATAAGCCTCAGAGAGTTCATCTAACAGCGCCTGATTCTCTGGAGTCAGGTTTTGGCGCAGGCGTTGCAGACTATTGGTGGAAACATCTAAAATGCGTCCCTTGCGTCGGAAGATGGTGGTTAAGGCTAACTTAGCCGCTTGGGGATTATTGGGAGCAGAATGGAGATGGAAGGAGGGAGCAAATTGGGTACTCCAGAACATTGTTTGTAAATAATCCCGTTTCTGGCGTTCATGGTCTTCCCCATGCACGCTCTGATAAAGCCGTAGCATCCGTTCGGCTAAGGGAATCGCCTCATTATATTTCCCTTGATTGTAGAGTTGTTCAACTTGCTGATAGAGTCGGTTGGCTTCAGCTAAGTCATCGGTGGAGTTAGCGATGAGGGAGTCTGGATGGGGGAGGGAAGAGGGAGGCGGTGATTGACTGAGGGCGATTTTGGGGAGGGATAGGGATAATCCCGCTAGGGCAAGAAGGCAGAAGGCAGGAGGCAGGAGGCAGGAGGGGAGAAAGCTGATACCGTAAGATTTTACACTGTTTTTAACTGGAGAGTTACTTCCGCCGCACTGCACTAGGAATATGTTGGTGATGAGTAGGAGTGTGGATGGAGTTGTCTGGTTTATCATAATGGTAGTCTCCCTAGTGTTTGGTCATTTGTCATTCGTCATTTGTCATTTGTCATTTGGGGGGGGCGATTTTGAGGTTGATGGCGCTAAAGCGCAACTACAAGCGCAACTACAAGCGCAACTACAAACAAAAGTAACTTTCATCGCGCTAGCCTGGCGCGATCGCACGTCACGTTATGATTATCTGGGATTCCCCCAATATCCATTCGTAGGGGCGGGTTTAGGGACTCAATTAGGTGGCTTAACGATAACTGAACAACCAAACCCGCCCTTTATTTAATGGCGATTTTGAACGTAGGGGCGCATAGACGTACACCCTTTATTCAATCGATAATTCCATAAATATCAATCTATTGTCGGGGCGGGTTTAGGGACTCAATTAGGTAGCTTAACGATAACTGAACAACCAAACCCGCCCTTTATTTAAACCCCACATCCCCGAATCCGATTCAGATACAGTTGAGCCACTCTATCCCTAGGACTCAACCGTAAAACCTCTTCAAACCCTTGTGCGGCTTGCTCAAAAATCTGGAGATGATAGAACGATAACGCTTCAGTAAACAATTGCAATGTTGCCAACTTCCCAGCTTTTATCTCCGGAGAATCCGCATCAAAGACTTCATAAACTGTGACTAATTCCGCTTTTCCCTTAACCTGTACCTGACCAATTAAACGAATCGCATAGTCAGTTGGATGCTGTAACCCTAAAAACGTATGATGGGAAATTAACAACGACACGCCATACTCCTTCGTCAATCCTTCCACACGAGACGCCAAATTCACCGCATCACTGATTACCGTCGTATCCATGCGATTGCATCCGCCAACTGTCCCCAACATCAAGGAACCTGTATTAATCCCGATACCAATTCGCAGGGGACTATCACCCTGATTCCGGCGTTCTTGATTATACTCTCTCAGTCGATGCAACATGGCAATTCCGGCGTTCACCGCATCATTAACCTCACCGCCAAAGAGTGCCATAATCCCATCGCCAATATACTTATCGATAAACCCTTGATTATCCACAATCGTCGGTTCCATACATTGTAAATAAGAATTAATCAATTTAAAATTCTCATCCGGTGTGATTGTTTCCGAGAGTTGGGTAAAATCCCGAATATCAGAAAATAACACCGACATTTCCTTCTGCACCTGATCCCCGACTTGCACCTCCACAATACTGTCCTTATCCAAAAACTGGAGAAATTGACGCGGCACAAACCGGGAAAATGCCAGATTCAGTTGAGAGAGTTTTTGGGTAAATCGTTCTTGTTCAGCCTCAGCTTGGCGACGTTCGGTAATATCTTGAAAGGCGACAATTGCATAGATAACATTCCCCTGTTCATCAAAAATAGGTGTTCCCCACGTTTCTATGGGAATAATTCTATCGCCCTGGTGAATTTCAATATTATCCGCTGTCGTATATTCACCACGCAAGGCTTTTACCATGGGTAATTTATCATTAGGATAAAGCTGCTTTGTTCCAGCAACATAGTTTTGATAAATTTCAGCAATTTCATCATAGTTTAAATCGGGTAAAATTCCTTTGCCGAGTAACTCCTGCGCCCGTTGATTCAAGTAGTGACTTTTGCCCCGATTATCGATAACAGCGACTCCCACAGGGACGGCTTCTAAAAGTTGACTTAATCGACTTTCATTGCTGCGAATTTCGGCGTAGAGTTTAGCATTATCAATCGAGATTGTGGCTTGAGATGATAAGAGTTTCAGCAGTTCTAGTCGGTCTGAGGTAAAAGCACCTGTCGTTAAAGTATTTTCTAAATAAATCAATCCAGATAGTTTGCCTTGATTCAGCAATGGACTACACAAAATAGACTTAGACTGATTTTGGATCACATAGATATCCTGGGTGAATTTACCCTGATTCATGGCATCATGTAAGACAACGGTTTCGTGGGTACGCGCTACATAATTAATAATACTTGTTGCCACAGCGGTACTACTTTCTACTGGAATAGACTGTAACACCTTAACCGTCTCCTGATTCACCGCCGCCTCCGCTTCAATCAGCAGTTTTCCCTGAGTGGACAGAATCAAATAGCCTTGAGTTGCACCTGCATTTTCAATCAGAATTTGCATGAACTTTGCCAGTAATTGATCCAAAAGGATTTCTCCTGATAACGCTTGGGAGGCTTTCAGAACACTGGTCAAATCTAAGCGAGACGAATCACTGCCATCAGAGGTTTGAATAAAGGGATTCACGTCGGAGGTTTTTCTGTCGGCTGAACGGAAATTTGCCCGCCGTTCAATTAACTGAGAATGGCGTTTTTCTAAGTCCCTAACTTTAGCGTTTGCCCCCCAGCGACTATAGCAATAATGCGCTTTAGTCATATAGGTTTGAGCAATTTCTACTCGATTGAGACTCAGATAAAATTCGGCGGCGCGTTCATAGGCTAAGGCTTCTTCTTGGATATACCCATGTTCTCTTGCCCCTTGAATCGCGTGGTCATAATCGTCCATTGCCGTGAGAAAATCTCCTAGAATTCGTGCTTTCTCTGCTGCCACTAAATCATACTTGTGCTGATAGTTCATCGGGGCATAATTCGCCCAATTTTGCATTTTTTCTTGATTAGCAATGACTTGATTTAAATACTGTTCTTGTTCAGAGGGTTCTACAGTGGGATACTGCGCCAAGAGGATGAGTGAATTGTAGAACAGATGAATCGCATAAACGATTAATCCCTGTGCTGATCCGGCAAATGCCTCAGTCTGATGGGTTACGGAAATCGCTAAATTAAACTCTTGAAATAAATAACTGAGGATTTCTTTGGCTAAATAGGCAAAAAAGAGTAAGGTATGATTATTGGTTTGGTGTAAGTAGGGCAGAGTTTCCTGTTCATCAAAGCTATCCCCCCGCAATTGCACCACTGACTCGACTTCTCCAATTAAGTTCAAGCAGAGTTGTCGCCAAAGTTGGGTTAAATAAAGGGAAAATGTATGGTTAATTTTAGAGAGGGATTTAATATAGTGTTTATGTTTTTTCTCGACAACATCCAAGGGAGTACCAATAAAAAACGAATAGGTACAATCATTGGTCATGCAATAACCCGCATATTCTAAATCCCCGGTTTCCAATCCCGATTGAATTGCCGATCGCAAGGGAATTAAGGTATCCTTAGCATGGGCTTTCCAGTGGTGGATATAGACGTTAAATAGGTGCAGCACTTTACACTTAAGCGCCTTCGCCTCTAATTGATCTAAGAGTCTCAGCGCCAATTCCCCGGCGTAATAGCCTTCCTCTATTTTCCCCAAGATTCCACAGAGAAGCAATCCGTACACTGAATAGGCGTAAGTAGACTCTGGCAAAAGCCCATAGGTTTGACAAAGATTGACCATGGTTAAGATTACCTGGAACAAGAGTTCCGGCTTGGCTAAATAGGTAGCTGACGCCACAGTAACTAGTATTCTCATTGCCGCTTTTTTCTGCGGATCAGTCATTTGGGGAAACTCGTCTAAGTCGGTGAGCGCGGGTAATTCAACTTGTCCATTTTCTCCGTTAGACTCGACTAAAAAGACATCCAGAATTTCCAGGGTTTCTAAGCCAATATCAATTGCCTGAAGTAGCTGATTTTGGGCGATACTAATCTGCATCATTAGTTCATAAACTTTGACGCGATCGCCCAATGCATTGGCTTGGTCTAAAATAACTGTTCCCAACTGCTTTGCCTCGGCAAAATTTCCTCGCAAATAGGCGGCTTCGGCAGCTTCATAATAGAGGCTTACTGTCAAATTATACTGAATCTGCCAGCTATCCGTGGCTAACAAATTTAGTCCTGTATTTAAATAATTAACCGCAGATTCATAAGCAGTGGCAGCTTTGGCTTTTTGTCCAGCTAGGAGATTCAATTGAGCCAGTTCATTTCTCTCAGACTGATCCGTGATTAATGGGATAGCCACATTTAACTGATTAACAATATCAAATAGTTTCTCGTCCTGCTTTTCTGGGGGAATTGTTTTCAGCATAAACTGACCAATTCGCAGGTGAATGGCAGATTGATCCGTTTCAGAAATTAACGAATAAGCAGCTTGTTGAATTCGGTCATGAATGAATCGATATGAAGGATTAACCGTGACACTGATTGGTGATGTAAGAGAAGGGAAATTGTCATTCGGATCATTGTCAGTGAAATAACTAGACGTGGTAAGTACAGCAGATTGAATAAACTTGTAATCTTCACCGAGAGGAATAATTAGTCCTGCTTGAACCGCCTCCCATAAATTAATCGCTGTTTCTAACGGTGATTTATCATAAATAGCGGCTAAGGTGGTTAAATCAAATACATTACCAATCCCAGCCGCAAGCTGTAAAGTTTTCTGGGTATTTTCGGATAATGTTTGTAGTTTTTGGGCGATAAATTCAACAACATTATCGGATACCGTTTCCGCCGCAATTTCTTGAATATCCCATTGCCATGATCCCGAATCAAAATCAAATTGAAGTAACCCTTGGTTATAAATAGAGGTTAAGAACTGAGTAGCAAAGAAGGGATTTCCTTGCGTTTTGTCCCAAACTAATTCTGCTAGCGGTTTCACCTCCTCTAAAGAACAATCCAGCGCATCGGCAATTAGCTGATTCAGGTGGATCAACTCTAAGGGATTGAGATAAATTTTATTGACCGTTACCCCCAGGTTGGGACTCTTCTCTAGTAGCTGATTTAACGGATGAACCGGGTTAATTTCGTTATCCCGATACGCAGCAATAATTAAAAGATAACGACTATCGATATCAGTCAGTAACCGTTCCAACAAATCCACAGACGCCGAATCTGCCCATTGCAAATCATCCAGAAAAATAACCAAAGGATGTTCTGCTTGAGCAAATACCTGGATAAACTGAGCAAACAATCGATTAAAACGATTTTGCGCTTCTGTCGCGGGAAGTTCGGGTACAGGAGGCTGTTGACCGATAATCAGTTCAAGTTTAGGAATAACGTCAATAATAACTTGACCATTAATACCAAACGCCTCTAACAGTTGAGAACGCCAATCGGCAATTTTGGCTTCACTTTCCGTTAAAATTTGTCCGATTAAGTCAGAGAAGGCTTGCACCAAAGACGCGAAGGGACTATTTTGTTTAAATTGGTCAAATTTACCGACGATAAAATACCCCCGTTTTTGCACAATTGGTTGGTGAAGTTCCTGAACTAATGCCGATTTGCCAATCCCGGCAAAACCAGATACGAGCATTAATTCTTTGCTCCCATTAGCCACACGGTTAAAGGCGGCGAGTAAGATTGCTAATTCAGCGTCTCTACCATAATTTTTTTGAGTAAATTGGAACTTTTCAGCGACATCATTTTCTGCAACTGGAAAGGGTTCGATAAAACCATTTGCCTCTAATTGCATCAGACAAATCACTAAATCCGCTTGAATTCCCAAGGCACTTTTATAGCGTTCGTCTGCTGTTTTTGCGAGGAGTTTAAGCACAATGTCTGAAACCGCCTGGGGTATCTCTCCCACTCCCTTACCTTCCTGCATCTGTTTACTCCCGTCTAAAAGATGGGGAGGTTTAGGATATTTCGCCAGATGGCAATGCACTAACTCCATCGCATCTTGAGCCTCAAAGGGGAGGTTTCCGGTCAACAATTCATAAAAGGTGACACCCAGAGAGTAAAAATCTGTGCGATAATCCATATATCGGTTCATTCTGCCCGTTTGTTCCGGGGAAATATAGGCTAAAGTCCCTTCAATAACGTTGGGGTTTTGTAGAGTAGGATTTTCTCGACTCAAAACACTGGCAATGCCAAAATCAATCAGTTGAATTTGTCCGGTTTGGGGATTGTAAACAATATTACTGGGGTTAATATCTTTATGGATAATATTAGCGGCGTGGATTTGATTTAAACTATCGGTTATTTTAATGCCGATGTCGAGAAACTCAGCCAGAGTCAGTGGATGGTGATTCAGCAATAGCTGTAAAGAATCGCCGCCGAAATCCTCGAATATAATGACTACGTTGTTTTGATACTGTTCTAAGCGATAGGCTTTGACGACGCCTGCCAAATTGAGACGGCGGGTAATCTGATATTCCTGCTTATATTTGCGAATCTCTTCCGGTGTAGGATAATTAGTCTTCAGGCGTTTGAGGATAACCGCTTGCTGATCCTCTTGGCGAATTCCTCGATAGACAATTGATTGAGTGCTTTCATGAATTTGGCATAAAATCTGATAACCGGGAATGTTAAACATAGATGTGATTTAAGGGAACAGGGAATGGGCAATGGGCAATGGGCAATGGGCAATGGGCAATGGGCAATGGGCAATGGGGAACAGAGAAGCACAATCAGGTATATAAACTGTTAAAACCAATAATTTTATAGGAATAAAAAATTATCGATAATTATTTTTCATTCATCTGCCTTGGAACCCTCTGCTTTCTACCTATTCAAACAGCGTAACTGATAAATTCGAGCCACGCTATCTTCAGGGTTTTGGCGCAAACACTGTTCAAACAGACTGGCGGCTAGGTCAAGCTTACCCAGATTATAAAATAACAGGGCTTGTTCAAAGGTGGTTTTTGTGACTAACTTAGCCTGTTGCATTTCAGATTCATCGGCATCAAAGACTTCATAAACACTCACCGCCTCAGATTTCCCCTTAACCTTAACTTTATCAATCACGCGAAAACTATAGTTATTGGCATTATTGAGCTGGCAAAAGGTGTAGTGAGAAATCAACAACGGTACGCCATACTCTTTGGTTAATCCTTCCATCCGATACGCTAAATTAACAGCATCACTAATTACCGTACTATCCATGCGCGATGCACCGCCTACGGTACCCAACATCAACGAGCCAGTGTTAATCCCAATGCCAATGCGAATCGGCACATAGCCAGTTTTGGTACGATGACTATTATACTCAGCCAGCCGATGCAACATGGTAATTCCCGCCTTAAGTGCATCATCCGCATTACCACTAAAGAGTGCCATCATGGCATCGCCAATATATTTATCAATAAACCCCTGGTTATCAATAATTGCGGCTTCCATGCGACTAAAATAGGAATTAATAAACTTAAAGTTATCGTCCGGGTTCATTTTCTCGGAAAGAGTGGTAAAATTACGAATATCAGAAAATAACACCGACATGTCTTTTTGTACCTGATCACCCAGTTGCACATCGACAATACTATCTTTCTCTAACAACTGAAGAAATTGACGGGGAACAAAGCGGGATAGGGCTTGATTGAGGGCAAAGAGATCCGTGGTAAACTGAAGGCGTTCGGCTTCAGCTTTTTTGCGTTCCGTGATGTCTTGAAACGCCGCGATCGCGAAAATAATAGTCCCGTCTTGATCAAATATCGGTGTTCCCCAAACCTCTAGGGGAATCACCTGATCCCCGTGGCGGATTTCTAGGTCATCAGCCGTGGCAGTTTCACCCTGAAGCGCTCGCACAATCGGTAACTGATCAAAGGGATAAAGTTGATTGGTTCCGCTGCGATAAATGTGATAAAGTTTAGCTAATTTTTCCGCATTGACTCCCAGGGGGATGCGATGTCGGGTTAACTGTTTTCCCTTACAATTAATATAGTAAAGACAGCCTTGATGATCCAATACCGCCACACCCACAGGCATGGCTTCCAGAAACTGCAACAGTCGTTTTTCACTATCGAGTACGGCTTGAATTGCCTGATTATGCAACTGGGCAGTAACGGTATCCGAATGTTCGGTTGTCGTTTCCAGCAGAATTTCTAAATCGGCATTTTCCTGCTTCAGGGCGGCGATTTCCTGACGCAGACTGGCATTCTCTAAAATAAGCTGCTCTATAGAGGGGTGGTTAGGTTGCATAGGTGCGATCGGCGTTTTCCGGACGAGCTATAGTTTTCATATCAATCTGTTCAGCCTTATTTCGGAAAAAATGTCATTTGTCATTCGTCATTGGTCATTGGTCATTTGTCCTACTCGCGCAAGCAAAAAGCAAGCTACGTCAAGTCGGGGCGGGTTTATTTACATCTGGGTGCAACCGAAAAGATAGTAGTGAAACCCGCCCCTACACAATCTTCCTCATCTTCCCTATCTCCCCCATCTCCCCTCCGCCCCTTTGCCCTAACATCTTTCTGATGAGGGAAGTCAAAATGCATCGGGCGTATCACGCTTAAATGGAATGGCACTGACTTAAAATTTAGCCCTGAACTAAAGTTCGGGCTAAAAGCTCAAACCCGTTAAAACGGGTTAAATACTTACCTAGTAGGCTTTAGCTCACTTGAGCTTCGACAGGGAAATTCATGTCTTGGCTATACAAGTCAGCAATATTCCTCTTAAGCGTGCCATTCCTCTTAAATGACAGGTAACTATGGGAGGATGAGGTGCGCCAACTGTTAATTCAAGTGCCACGAGGACAAGGGAATAAGGTTCTCGATATGGCTAAAGCTCATCAGGGAACGAATCTGGCACGGTTTGAGGCGTCTGATACTGAGGGAAAGCTAGATTTTGTGATTGCTTATGTTCCCAATCGTCAGGTTGAGCAGTTACTAGAAGCCCTAGATACGCTTCCGGATTTACATCTAACCCTAGTCCCTCGGGGGATGATGCCCCTCAAACCACCCCCGTCGGAAGCCCCTGAACAAGTGAAAGAGGTGCAGCTACGCAGCCCCCTGGAGATATTTTTAGCGGGGTTGCAGAGTGTTGGTTCTTGGAAGGGATTTCTGGGGTATGCGGCTTGTGCGGGTGTGGTGGTTTGGATTGGGTTGTTTACCAATACCATTTATCTACTCACCGCCGCGATGCTGATTGCACCCTTTGCCGGACCTGCTATGAATACCGCGATCGCAACGGCACGAGGCGATTTATATTTACTTAAGCGTAGTATGATCCGCTATGGTGCAGGGATTGGCGTGACGGTGGTTGTGGCGGGGATTTTGAGTGTGATTATGCAACAGCAAGCACCCACCAGTCTGATGATGGGGAGTTTTAAGGTATCATCAGTTACGATTCTCCTCCCCCTCATTGCCGGAACCGCAGGGGCGTTGAATCTAATCCAATCTGAACGCAGTAGTCTAGTTTCCGGAGCCGCCGTTGGTGTGTTAGTCGCTGCATCCTTAGCCCCAGCCGCCGGATTAGTGGGAATGGCTGCCGCGATCGCACGCTGGGATATGGTGGTAAATAGTCTGTTCCTGCTTGTACTTCAATTAGCTGGGATTAATTTTTCTGGCGCGATTGTCTTCCGTCTGGTGGGGCTTTCCGCCACGGGCGCTCGCTATAACCGGGGAAAGCGGTGGCTGTTTCCTGTGGGGTTGGGGATTGGGGCGGTTATCATGGCAGGGTTGTTAACCGCGCAACTTTGGCAGGAACCCACGTTACAGCGAACCACACTCGAACAGCGTACCTCAACGGAGATTCAGCAGGTGGTGCAGGAGAGTGAGTTGGCAAAACTGGTACAGTCGAATGTACAGTTTACGCCGACTAAAATCGAGGGACAAAATACGCTACTGACGATAGTTTATGTCCAGCGTAACCCGAAAGTAACGGCTTCTACGGAAACCATTCAGACGCAGTTAACCAAAGCAATTCAAAGCCATTTACTACAGATGGATTTTAATGTTACCCCCTTAGTCCAGGTGAATGTGTTGGAATTGCCAGATGTTTCAGAAAAATAGGGGAATGGGTGTACAACAATTATTCGAGATCGCAGACACTTCAGTGTTGAACGTATCATTAACTACGCTGCTAGCCTTAATCTTCGCCATACTCCTGGCGCTTGTCCATCTATTTGGTGGACAAATGCGCTTTCTTGATGTGATTCCTCGCAGTCAGTGGTTATCATTCGCCGGGGGAGCATCGGTGGCGTATGTTTTTGTGCATTTATTGCCAGAACTCAATCAGGGACAGCGAACCATTGAACAGACAGAAGGATTCGCGATCGCGTTTTTGGAAAGCCACGTTTATTTAGTCGCGCTTCTGGGATTAACTATATTCTATGGCTTAGAACATCTGGTTAAAGTATATCGACAAAATCAGCACAAACTTAGCGGTATACTCTCTCAAGGAATCTTTTGGTTACACATTGGCTCGTTTTCCCTTTATAACCTGTTAATTGGTTATCTACTGATTCATCGCGAGGAACCCGGATTCAAGAGTCTCTTATTCTTTTTTATCGCCATGGCGTTGCACTTTTTTGTCAATGACTATGGATTGCGGGATCATCACAAAGACGCCTATCATCGGGTAGGGCGCTGGGTTTTAGCGGGTGCAATTTTATGTGGTTGGGCAATTGGACAAGCTACGGAAATATCTGAAGCCGCCCTAGCGGTACTGTTTGCCTTTCTAGGTGGCGGAATTATCCTGAATGTGATTAAAGAAGAACTACCCGAAGAACGGCAAAGTCGATTTGGGGCATTTGCTTTGGGTGCAACTGCTTATGCGGGTTTACTCATTTTGGGTTAAATTTTTAGTTGGGTCTTGAAATATCGATGGCGAATCAAGCACTGTCTTCGGATTTTCCATATTTAGCGTAGACCTGTTGAGGGGTAGCTGGCATTACGTTATAGTATTCTTCGCTACCGTTGCTCTTGCCAATCGGAGCTTGGTATCCACAGACAAACTCGGCTGTGCCGTCACTGAAGATATAAGCCCCACTGTAGTAACCCTCTTGCTCAGGATTACCAAAGGTTTCTTTTATAATTTTGGTTCTGTTGTTCATTTTTTTGCTCATCGAAAATCTCCTTCTCAGTAGTCGGACACAATTAAATACTCCTCCTTATCATAAAGCCTTTTCTGATATTTAATATTAAGTTTAATGTCAAAGAAAACGGAACTCAGCAATCCTTATCCTTTAAGCAACCTGAATAACATCCAAATAAGGCTGGTGGGCAGTGCCCACCCTACGGTATATTATAACAATCTAGCTTATTGGCTAAGTCTTTGAACCCGTTTAAACGGGTTTTAGCTTTTAGCCAGAACTTTAGTTCTAGGCTTAATTAAGATTACCTAAATCAGTGGGGAGGGCGGGTTTTGTTGTTTATTTATTGGTGACAAGTAGTTTGAGTGGCTAAACCCGCCCCTACAATTGACTTATTGATTTTTATCACTAACTGTGGTTACACCAAGCGACACTCTAGGGCATCGCACCGTAATCTTTGAGTAATTGTTTGATATACTTTTCTTGAGCAAGTTGTAGTGGAGTTTCACCGTCAAAATTCATCACATTAACCTCTGCGCCTCTAGCGAGCAACTGCACGACTAATTTAGACCAGTTATTTCTGACAGCTTTATGCAGTGGAGTATCGCCATCATCAGCTTAGACCCTATTTGGCTTGCCTGATGCAGAAGAGTACCATGGGAATAATAGGCTGTATTAATCGGGTTTAATATCTCGATGAATGACAGGCGGTGTTTGCTGATGTAAATAAACCAGGATGTCTAAGACTTGAATAGCAATCTGGCGAATCTCCGTTTCATTCCCCCGCCACCCATTTTGTACCGATTCGGCTAGTGAGCATCCGGGGGCAAATTGTTGGATAATATAGAACGTGCGATCGCGCGGTGTATCTTGATAGAAATAATCCAGATACCGAGGAATCCCCGGATGATTCAGTTGAACCAACACCTGCGCTTCTCGTTCAAACTGTTCAATGGCTTTCCCATCATTAATCTGGCGCAGTGACAAGGCTTTCAGGACAACTCGTTCTCCGGTGTCTAACTCTTCGCCAAGATAGGTGATACTGCTTTTTCCCTGTGCCAAGGGTGCTAAAATACGATAGTGTTGAACAATCTTATTCTCTGGCGCTTGTAGTTGTTCCATAGCCGCGTAACTTGTAACCTGATTGATGGAGTTGTCGCCTATGTTGCTATGTCAATGACTCACTCTATGTAGAGTATACCCAAATTTGTTGCCAATTCTGTCACCCCCAGAAAATTTTAAGTGAAGTGGATTACTATTCTTATCATTAAACCAAACTTTATTAGCCATGTCGTACAGTGACTTTACCCTCTATGAACTCAAAAGCCAATTTAATCTAATTATTCAGGAACGAGTCGAATTATTTAACCCGGTAGAATCAGTCATCCCCAGCCCCATTTTGCAAGAAATTCTCGCGGAAAATATTCCTCTAGCCTTAGAAATAGATACAGAAAAAGCTCGTTCAGAATTAATTCTTGCCCCTATCCTGGTTGAACTGCGGAAATCATTCAATCGAAGGATTAGTATTTTTTCGGGATCAGAGTTTACCGTTGACAAACAGAAAGGACTCAACGGTAAATGCGATTTCCTGATTAGCCAGTCACCCGAACAATTATATATCAATGCTCCTGTCGCCACCCTAGTTGAAGCCAAAAACGATAACATCAAATCAGGCATCGCTCAATGTATTGCTGAAATGATAGCTGCTCAACTATTTAACCAGCAGAGAAATCAGCAAATTTCCTGTATCTATGGCGGAGTTACCACAGGGAGTAACTGGAAGTTTATGAAATTAGTAGATAATACCGTATCCCTTGAAGCAGGAGAACACTTTATTGGTAATATAGAACTTATTCTGGGCATTCTAACTCAGATTATCCATACTACGTTTCCCCAGACGTAATCAAGCAGCTTTATGGGTCTTCCGTAGTTAGTGTGCTAAATTGTTAGTTTAATTTGCCGGAGTATTTGCCATAAAGGTGTATTGATTGGTTCGCTAGTTATTCCCGTCGATAAACCGAATTGAACCCGTGACGAATGACGAGTGTATATACCTAAAATTATTGCCTTTCCCCCGAAAAAATGCCAGATAATCCCAACACCAGTCAAAATACCTTACAACTATCCCTAACTGCTTTACGGGAACAGGAATTGCAACGCCTGCACAATAGCTTACGCCAAGGACAACAACCGATGGCAGATTGGCAGGGAGGTTCTTTGGCGGTGTCGGCGGTACCGGGTGCGGGGAAGTCTACGGGAATGGCAGTGGCGGCGGCTATTGCGATCGCACGCTATCAACTTCATGGTAAACGACAATTAGTCGTGGTCACGTTTACGCGATCGGCGGCGGCTTCAATTAAGGGCAAAATTCGCGAGTATCTCAAGCCACTACGCTTACCCCAAAATAGTTTTGTCGTCTATACGCTGCATGGGTTAGCCCTGAATATTGCCAACCGCCATCCGGATTTATCGGGGATTAATTTAGATACGCTGACGGTTGTTACCCCCAATCAAACTCACCGCTTAATTCGGGCTTGTGTAGAACAGTGGATTGCCTCGAATCCGCGCCGTTATTCCCTATTATTGGAAGGCGTCAGTTTTGATGGGGAAGAAACGGAACGATTGCGGCGACAATCGGTATTAAGAACCGAAGTGTTACCGTCTTTAGCTTATACCGTGATTCACGAAGCCAAAAGTTCGGGATTATTACCGGAAGACTTATGGGTAATCAGTCAACAAACCAATGACCCTTATGACATATTAGCGATCGCGGCGGGATTATACGAACAGTATCAACGAGTCGCGCGATCGCGAGACTTTATTGATTATGATGATATGATTCTGGCAGCCTTGCGAGTGCTAGAGAATAACACCGTGCGTCAACTGTGGCAACAGCAATTCTTTGCCGTCTTTGAAGACGAGGCACAGGATTCGAGTCCCCTCCAATATCGCTTATTACAAACCCTAGCCACTGATCCGAATAATCCTGCGATTCCCCTCAATTTAATCCGGGTGGGTGACCCCAATCAAGCGATTAACTCTACCTTTACTCCAGCTGACCCCATTTATTTTAATCGCTTTTGTACCCAATGCCAGGAACAGCAGCGCCTAGCTACCATGGATCAAGCGGGTCGTAGTACACCGATTATTATTAATGCCGCTAATTTTAGCTTAAATTGGGTGAATCAAACCTATACGCAAAACCAGGATGAATCTACTCGTCCCTTTCGTCCCCAAACCATCCACCCCGTACCCCCCGATGACCCCCAAACCGACGCCAATCCCCAGCCAGAGGGGAGAGGGTTAGAGATTTATCAACCCAGTGATATTTATCAAACGGTAGAATTGTTGGGACAACGAGTAATAGACCTATTCACCCGCAACCCAGACCATAACGCCGCCGTCTTAGTCCGAGAAAATCGTCAAGGTAATTTTATTGCCCAGAAACTCGACTATCTCAAACGCCAACATGGAATTGAGGTGTATGATGTCCAAGGGAGCGATCGCCATTCCCACATTCCCATTGAAATACTGGCATTATTGCAATTTATTGACCGTCCCCATTCTCCCGATTACCTCAAAGCCGCATTAGACGTTCTAGTTAAACGCCAACTGATTCCCACCCAAGACTTAAACGCCCTCGCCACTTATCCCGAACAATTCCTCTATCCTGGACCCCTTGACCCCACTCAATCCCCTGGAGTCAGTCAAGCCGCCAGATACTGTCGCAGTCTCTTACGGGCGCGTCTAGAACTACCCCATTACCAGCTTATTTCCTTTTTAGCCCTCACCTTACAGTACGACCAATCGGAACTCGCCACAGCCGATAAACTCGCCGAACGAGTGGTCAAACAAACCTATAGTAGCAGCGCCATGCCTGCTACCTTAGCCGCATTAAGTGAAATTGTCTCCTCCGAACGGTTTGAACCCGTAGAAACCGACAACGCCGACTCTCGCTATCTACGTCACCGTCAACTCACCATCATCACCATGCACAAAGCCAAGGGATTAGATTGGGACTATGTATTTCTTCCCTTTCTCCACGAAGACACCATTCCCGGTAATCCTTGGGTACCCACAGCCGCCCAATTCTTAGGCGATTTTACCCTAGCTGAAGTCGCCCGGGCGCAAATTCGCGCCAGTTTGCACGAACATCAGTTACCCACCGCCATGGAAGCCTGGGAGAAAGCCGGACAACTAAAAACCGCCGAAGAATATCGTCTATTATACGTCGCCATGACTCGCGCCAAACGACTCTTATGGATGTCGGCGGCACAAAAAGGACCCTTTCGCTGGAATACCTTCAGTGGACAAGCTTCAGATAACTTACAGATAAAAAAGCCTTGTCCCGTGTTACCTGTATTAAGTCGTCGCTTCCCCGATTCAGTGGTTTCTCTGGCGACGAGGGTAAATTAAGAGTTAGCCGGAGTGATGGTCAGTGATTTAGTATCAATGGCACTGAAATAAGCATTTTTGGATCAACGGAACCTTACTATACCGTAGGGTGGGCATTGCCCACCAGCATACCAGTCAGCACCATTCGATTTAGTATGGAACAACAATCTGATGAAGACAGACTGATAAATATACTCCAAAAGCACAGGAACTTGAAACGCTGAGTAATAATACCAATAGAGACGATTCATGAATCGCCCCGACGATAGATTCTAGGCGGTGTGTAACAGAAATTGCTGTAGGGGCGGGTTTAGCCTATCAATGTAGATACTCACCAATAACCTAGCAACAAAACCCGCCCTGACCCCAAATTTATCCTTTCAACTTTTTACCTAAAAGCTGGTTGGTTAATTTGGGATTTGCCCGTCCACTGGTTTCCTTCATCACCTGTCCGACAAAAAACCCTTGCAGCTTGGTTTTACCATTCCGATACTGTTCCAATTTCTTGGGATTAGCGGCAATGACTTGATCAATGATGGCTTCCAGTTGGCTGACATCCGAGATTTGAATTAATCCCCGACTTTCAGCTAGTTCCTTGGCTGAACCGCCTTTCGCTAGGAGTTCGGGGAGAATTTCTTTAGCGATTTTGCCGCTAATCGTATCCTCTTCAATCAACTGAATGAGTTCTGCCAAAACTAACGGTTTGAGCGCAATTTCGGTAATCGCCAGTTTCTCGGTATTCAGATAAGCAGCAATGTCTCCCATCACCCAGTTGGCGACTTGTTTGGCATTGGCATTTGCCGTTACAGCGGCTTCAAAATAGTCCGCCACCAGTTTATCTTCAGTTAAGACGCGGGCATCATAGGCAGAAAGCCCGAATTTCTCTTCATAATGATGCCGTTTCTCAGCCGGAAGTTCGGGGAGTTCACTGCGCCATTGTTCGAGTTGTTCTTTAGAGACTTCAATCGGCGGTAAATCAGGTTCGGGGAAGTAGCGGTAATCGCTAGATCCTTCTTTAATTCGCATACTAATCGTGCGTTGACTTCCTTCTTCCCAGAGGCGGGTTTCTTGGACAATCGGTTCCCCGGTTTCAATAGCTTCAATTTGCCGTTCGATTTCGTAGTCAATGGCTTTTTGAATGGCGCTAAAGGAGTTCATGTTTTTAATCTCAACTTTCACGCCAAACTCCTTTTGACCGACGGGGCGCACGGAGATATTCACATCACAGCGTAGGGAACCTTCCTGCATATTGCCATCGCTGATACCCAGGTAACGCATAATCCGGCGTAATTCTTGGGCATATTCGGCGGCTTCTTTGCCAGAACGCAAGTCGGGTTCTGAGACAATTTCTAGGAGGGGGATACCTGCGCGGTTGAAATCGACGAGAGAGTAGGTGGAACCGGAGAGTCGGTCACTTCCGGCATGGACGAGTTTTCCGGCGTCTTCTTCCATGTGCAGACGGGTGATGCCGATTTTTTTGTCGATGGGGTTTCCGTCGTCATCGATGAGTTCGATTTCTAACCAGCCATGTTCGGCGATGGGGAGGTCATATTGAGAGATTTGATAATTTTTGGGGAGATCGGGATAAAAGTATTGTTTGCGGTCAAATTTACTATAGGGGGCGATTTGGCAGTTGAGGGCTAATCCGGCTTTGACGGCGGATTCCAAAACTTTTTGATTGAGAACCGGTAGCACGCCGGGGAGTCCCATGCATATCGGATCGATGTTGGTGTTGGGGGGAGTGCCAAATTCTGTGGAGGAGTAGGAGAATATTTTGGTGGCGGTGTTGAGTTGGCAGTGGGTTTCTAGACCAATGATGGCTTCGTACTTGGTTTTGGGGGGTGCTGCGGTGGTCATCTGTTTCTTTGGCTATCTCGTTGTAAGAGTTTTGGTCTATTTTAGCGTGGGGGTTGGTTGTTCGTAGTAGGTTCGTAGTAGGCACTTTAGTGCCAGTCTCACTAACCGCCTTGGGTTCAAACCCAAGCTAAAAGCTGGGCGGTTGAAACCGCAGCTACACAAACAAAACCCGCCTGCGCGGGTTTCCAGATTTTTAATTTTGTGTTGATTCTACTGCGCCTAAAGTTTTGAGTGCGATCGCGCTGATTGCAGCGATGATTGGGTCGAGGTTTATCGGGCTCACTGCGGCGAATTCTTTTTTAATGGGGTGATGCGGATTTAATCGTGATCAATCCGGATCTAACTTGTCGCTAATGATCAACCCTCCACAATCACCCGATCGAGAGTGTGGCGAATAATCTCCCGTTGTTGGGCATCATATTGCCAACGTTCCAGAAACGCCTTATAATTTCCCTCTCCGGTGATGGCACTTTCCCGTAACGCTACCACTTTTTCCTGCACTTGAGGTAGATTAATTTTTTCAATTAAATGGATCGTTCGTCTTCGCACTCGATCCGATCCTTGCGCCATGGCTTCATTCTGATTCCGACGGTGGGTAATCGCCATCGCAGCGGACATGGCTAAGTTTTTCACCAACAGTTCAGCGACGGTATCCGGTGAGGATTGCAGGGCTTGAATTACCTCTGGCGAGGGAGTATCCGCTAAACTGTCGTCAGCGGTGAGGTACGTGACAAAAAACCCTCTAGCACCATTTGTGGTTTTCACCAATTGGGCGATCGCACCCGCCGCGTCTACTTGGGAGAGTTCACCGGATGACAGTTGCGTCATCAGAGATTGAGTGAGTGCGATCGCGTCGTCAAAGGTCACGTCTTCTGGAATATCCACCTGATTCCATCTCGTAATAAAATGCTAATCACGTTATCTTGATTCAAAATTACTCCTAATGCAAGCACTTTGGCTGGAAAATAATCAACTGCAACTCCGCCGCGATATCCCCATTCCTCAACCACCACCGGGGGAAGCCTTGGTACGAGTTGTGCAGGCGGGTATCTGCAACACGGATTTGGAATTAATTCGCGGCTATTATCCCTATAAAGGTATTTTAGGTCATGAATTCGTCGGTGTTGTTGAACAAGGACCAACCGAGTTACAGGGACAACGAGTCGTTGGCGAGATTAACGCCGTTTGTGGGCAATGTCACTATTGTCAGAATGGACAATCAACCCACTGCGAAAATCGCACGGTACTCGGGATTGTCAACCGCCATGGTGCGTTTGCCGACTATCTCAGTTTACCGATAGAGAATTTGCATCGAGTCCCGGATAATTTACCCACAGATTTAGCTACCTTTACCGAACCCGTCGCCGCTGCCTTGGAAATTCAGCAGCAAGTCACGGTGAGTTCGACGGAACGAGTGTTGGTGGTAGGCGATGGGAAACTGGGACAATTAGTCGCCCAAACTCTTGCTTTAACTGGATGTGACTTGTTTGTGGTGGGGCGTCATCAGCATAAGTTGGCAAATTTATCGGCACGCGGGATTAAGGTGGGATTAGCTGATGCGATCGCCAAACGTTCTTTTGATATTGCGGTTGAGTGTACCGGGAATCCGGCTGGATTTGAACTCGCCCGCCGCGCTTTACGTCCACGAGGTATTTTAGTGCTGAAAAGTACGTATGCGGGTCAGTTAACCTTTGATGCTTCCTCTCTGGTTGTAGACGAAATTACCCTAATTGGGTCGCGTTGTGGTCCTTTTGCCCCCGCCCTTGAGTTACTGGCGTCAGGACGGGTGGATGTGGAACCGCTGATTCAGGGTCATTATCCGTTAGGAGAGGGACTTAAAGCCGTTGAACAGGCAAAAAGTAAGGGCGTGTTGAAGGTTTTATTGGATATGAGTGATCAGTAGTTTGTCATTGGTCATTTGTAAGGGTTTTCAGGATAAAAACACGGGAGTGTCGTTTATTGGAGTTAAGGATTGGATGAGTGTTACCCTAACCGATGTCAAGTATATTTTGTTGGATATTGAAGGTACAACCTCGGATATTCAATTTGTCCATAAGGTGATGTTTCCTTACTCTAGAGAACGGTTGGAACAGTTTGTTTTAAGCGATCAGAATTTAGATGAGGTGGTTGAGGCGATTAACCTGACGCAGCAGACGGTTAAAGCCGAACAAGGACAAGAGATTGATTTAGAGGGCGCGATCGCGACTTTACTCGACTGGATTGATCGCGATCGCAAACACCCTGCCCTGAAATCGATTCAAGGACTGATTTGGAAAGAGGGGTTCGAGACGGAGGCATTTAAATCACATCTTTACCCCGATGTCAAGCCAAAGTTAGAAGAATGGGCGCGATCGGGGTTAAAATTAGGCATCTATTCATCGGGTTCAATTGCTACTCAAAAAATGTTCTTCAGCCACACAGTCGAAGGAGATTTAACCCCACTCTTTTCTAACTATTTCGATTTAACAACGGGGAGTAAAAAAGAAGCGATGAGTTACGAACAGATTATCGAGGTTCTAGGATTAGCCCCCAATAAAATCGTCTTCTTTTCCGACGTTCCCGCTGAATTAGTCGCGGCGCGAGAGAAAGGGTTACGAGTGGTTCATGTCAAGCGCGAGGGAACCGCATCTTGGTCTGACGTACCCGAAGTAGAATCTTTTCATGAGATATCGCACCATTCATTGTAGAGACGTTGCATGCAACGTCTCTACAACTTCCTTTATCCCTGCTGTATCATCCACACCAAAAAGGCTAAAATTTGCTCAACGGGTGGGAGAGGATAAACAATTAAATCAATCGTGACTTTGGTAGCTTCCAGTTGGAGAAATTGCCATTGGTTACCATTACTAACTGTACCATAGATACATTGAAGCGGTTGTTCCTTAGCGATGTTAAATTTCTGGGCAGCAACCATTTCCGCCACACATTGACCAATTCCCGATTTAAGGTTAGCTTGTTTCGCCTCCACAATCACAACGGCTGGCGCTTCAATGTCTAAAAGTTCGGGGGAACGACTGATCAGGAAGTCACAACGTCCATTAAGCCCCAGTGATTCATCGACGTTAAAGTCTTCACCCGAAAATAAACTAATTTGACGGTTCAAAATGCGCCGCACTTCCACTAAAACCGGACTGATAATTAATTCGGATCGGGCTTTTTCACTCCCTGACGCCACGGCGAGAGGGAGATTTTCTTCCAGAATCGCGGCTAAGGTAGAACTGGGTTGAATCGGGTCAATTTTTGGCAAAAATCTGATGCCTTCGGCTGTCGTGAGATTGAAGGCTTCTTTTGCTTTAGCAAGAGTGGTGAATTGACTGTACGGCATTATTGTCTTATCTAGGAGAATCAGTTCCCATCTCAGAAAACAGGTAAATCTAAAACAAATCCCGGTAAAACATCTTCTCCTGATAAACTCGCAGGTAACTGGAGCATCTCAACAGTCTAAGTTTAGAATTACTGGAGTTGAAGTAATCCTTGCCATGCCAGAAACCAATAAAACGCTGACCCGTTGAACCTTGCATATCCTCTCATATTAGCAGATAGGAGTTAGACTCGCGATCGCACGTTTCCCCCTCATCCCCTAACGTCTTCCCACTCCCAGAAAGACGGGGAAGCATCACTCCCAAGTCTACCCCTGTTTATTTCCACCACCTGACTGAGATAAGGAAAACTTTTAGTCTTTACGCTTACGTTTTAATCATTTAAAGTTCATCAAATTTAACACGGGCAGAAAACGTCACGGGTCAATCCTGATTTGATCGGGGTTTGAGGTTGTAGTACAATGTTAACTTAATCCTGTATTGTGCTTATTTTATAGCAATTTTTTAACCTTAAACGCTTCAAAGCCTTATAAATAGGTTATTTTATCCCGTATCGCTGCGGCAAACTTGATACACGACAAGCATCTTACATTACCCAATTTTCTCGACTCAGACCGAGGCAAATTTGACAAAAAAACATTTTTATGCATCTGAGGTTTAATGAAAAAGGGACAATTGGGGGGAATAGGAATGCAACTCAGTAGGAGTTAGAGCAGTACGCTCTCGCGTAGTTACAGTACAAATGTTCTAAGACACTCCTGATAAAGCCTCAATTTCTAATGTGTAAATACACGCCTAGCGTAGGGCTATAGAGGAAGTGCGATCGCATAAGACACAGATCATCGAATCTCTGCTTGAGTCAACAAATTGAGGAACCAGCGACTGGATGGGAGGGAAGAAATAGGGCGCGATCGCACAGCGACTCAACCCAAATAATTCTCTTTATACAGTTGCGCGGTCTTCGCTTTAAATTGAGGACAGGGCGACCCGATCGCATTGAATAGAGTGGTGTTGTTAATTAAACCAAGCGGGTCGCCCCTACAGGAAGGAATTTGACAAAAGTACATTCAGTTATCCCTGTTTGACTGGTAGGGAATCACCGATCCTTTTAGGTCGGTGAGAATGTCAACGATGTCCTGCATCAGACTTTTTATCAGGATAAACGGTTAACCAACTGTTTCCGAAACACCAACCATTTTTCCATAGCATCAGAATTAGAGTCTACTCCTTTGTGCAATAAAATCACCCCATCCTCAAAGCCAACAATACCATACTCCTGCTTTGCCGTTACCTGATCAATTAGCGATACCAGCGACTTCAAGAGTCCTCGTTCCTGATCAAACGCTACCTGATATTGCTGCAATCGCCAAAGGTCAGCAATAATATACTCTACATTAATAACCTCTTGCTGATCATTACGTAAGCTTAAATCCGGTAAGCGGATAATTTCACGGCGACTAGAGAGATGAGGAATAATATACGTTGTCGCCGAAACACTCGCATCCGGTGGAATTTGGGCAACTAAAGGACGCATTTGTTGTACATGTTGCCACTGTTGGGGTAATGAGATATGTACCCACGGATCAAAGGAATCCGGTAGCATAAAATAAAACGCCCGATTTAACGCCGAAGCACTGGAGGTATAGGAAAAAATAAGCGTTAAAGTAATACAAAAAATCCAAAAATATCGAAACAGCGATCGCTTATATAAATCTTGATGCATTGACCACCAAAGAATCGCCCCATAAAATAGCCCTGGCACTACCGTAAGCGCATAACGAATATTAATCGCCAGTACCGATTCACCCTGACCTAAAAATAACTTAAGTAAAGGAAATCCCGCTATCATCCAAGACGCGGGTGAAATCGCTGGCACAAATGCCAACGGTAACCATTGCCCCAATAAATAATTCAACGTGCGACCAAACGGTGTCACCAATTCCACCAACACTCGTCCAGGATTACTCACCATTCCCCAGATAATCTCTAAAGTAGACGCCTCATCCCCCGTAGCATATTGACCGAATCGTTCCATCATAAACCGCTGCGAAATATCCTCGGAAAATAACGGCATAACTAGATTCGTCAGCAGAATCATATAGCCAAAACTGAGGCTACAAACCACTAATCCAATCCGGGGATATCGCCGACTTAGGATTAGGTAAACTCCCACACCAAATAAGCCGATTCCGGCATCTTCGCGCACGGCTAAAAGTAACACAGCTAATAGCCAAAATAGCCACCAGCAGCGTTTTTCCATCGCTAGCAGCAGTCCAAAAACAAATAGGGGAATCTGGGAAATATCGTGAAAGTTCGATAAGGTTGGACCAATAACCGCATTCGCACAGTAGAAGCTAACTGTAATCATCCCAGCTAAGGTTGGTTCCAGATACTCTCGTGCGAGACCATACAACACCAAACCCGCCGCTGTGACCAATGTGACCTGCAATACCGTTAACGTGGCGGGTGTAGGAAATAAAGCATACAGGGGTAACCAAAGTAACAACGCTGGCGTAAAATGTTGTCCCAAACGATGATAATCCACCGTGGGAACCTCTCCCTGGTGAACCACATTCGTCGAAAGTTGGGAGGATAAGGAACTCTCAAAAAAACGCCCGTGCAGGTTATTCCAGAAGACTTGATTAAAAATACCTTGGTCGTAGGAAGAATAAAACGTATAGTGTCGATGTAAGCCTAAAATTAAAGCCATACAAAAAAAAGCGATTGCCGCCGTAATCGCTAACCGTGATAGAGATACCTGAGAAAATTTAAATCGCATCATAGTATGTCCGGCTGTATAATTTGTCTATCATACCCGTAGTTATTTCCCAGAGAACATTATCCTAACGAAGGACAAAAAACAAAGGACGAAGGACTCCTAAATTTTGCTACCATAGCGAGAGTCCCCTTGCTGATGGTAAGATGATCAAGAGAATTTCCTTAAGCTTAGGCTTGTTGAGTGGAATCCTATTCACCGGCAATCCCGTTAATGCTGATATACCCCTAACTCCAGTCTCCACTGCATCCTCAACGGTTCCCCAAACCATTTCTCAAGCCTCCACCTCTAGCAATGTCAAGCTGTTACTCGAAGACTTACCTGAGGGGTTCCAGGAACTTCCCCCCGAATTAACCGCCTCACTTGCCTCTCAATTTAGACTGTTAACCCAGCAATTCCAGGACGCCAACCTGAACCCAGAAAATTTATTCGCCTTTGTCAATCCCGAAAGCTTCCAAATTGTTCTGGGATTTACCAGTCCCCTATCTAGCGAACAAGATTGGGTAAACTTTGATACTAATGTACAGCAGTTACAACAACCCGAAATTCAACAGTTACTGGTTAGTCAACTGAAGCAACGATTGCAAGGGATGGGAGAAATCAACGTTCTGGAATACAAACCCCTCCCAGAATTGAATAACTTTGCAGATACCTCAACAGGCTTTACCTTAGGCATCGATATGGAAGGAACCCCTCTACAGTTAGACATGGCAACCTTTCGCCGAGGTGGGATGATTGCGTTCACTGGGGTGATGTATGTAAATGGACAAATGCCATTAATTCAAGTTGGCGATGTTGCCCAAAAGCTTGATAGTCGTATTGTCCAAGTTTCGGCGCAATCCTATCCTGCTCGTTTAGCCAACCATCAGTTTTAAACCCCCAACCGACAACGTAGATATATACCCACCTGGCGTCTATCGACTAGCGGAGGTGAAAACCCCCGTGTTTTAACCGGGGGATGAAACCGAGCGAAGCGTCCAGCCAAGTCGCTTTAGCTACGAGTGTTTATTTTTTGATAGCACTTAGCCAATAATGTAGTATAATATCAGCAAACATTGCAGGAGGTCGAGCAAATGTTTACCTTAATTTACGAGTTTAAACTCAAGCCAACTAATGCTCAAGTAGCCGTTTTCCAACAATGGCTAGAGCAATGCCGTAAGGTCTATAACTATGCCCTTCGTGAGCGGAAAGATTGGGTTAATAGCCGTAAATGTAAGGGTTACGCTTGCTCAGTCAAAAGCGAGTACATCATACCAGCAGATACACCAGCTCCTACTTACAATAGTCAAGCGGTAGCCCTTACCCAAGCCAAAAAGAATATCCCTGGACTTGAGCCGGTTCACTCACAGGTATTACAACAGACTCTTAAGCGGCTACAGTTAGCGTTTGAGGGGATGTGGAAAAATAGGCGTGGGTTCCCTCGGTTCAAGAAACCTGGTCGGATGCGGTCATTTGTGTTCCCTGCTTTAGGGAAACAACCCATCCAAGGGAATCGAATCAAACTACCTAAAATTGGGCTGGTTAAATTCAATCAATCCCGTCCTATACCTGACGATGCGATCATTAAACTCAACCTAAAAGCACTAGGTAAAGGCTTCTTAGCTAAACATTGCCTGGATGCGGGTTGGGGTCAGTTCTTAGATGTCCTTCGAGCGTGCTGTTTTAAACGGGGTGTGTACTTCCAGAAAGTACCCGCAAAGGGAACAAGTCAAACTTGCCCTAATTGCTTAGAGGATACAGGCAAAAAGAAGCTTTCTCAACGGGTACATAAATGCCAATTCTGTGGGTACACCTGCGATAGAGATGTAGCATCTGCTCAGGTAGTAGAAATCAGAGGAGTCGTAGCCGTGGGACACACGGTAGGTAAGCTTTCTGAGGGTAAAGGTTCCGTCCTGGAAGACGTTAAACTCTGCCTCCCTGTGACGGAAGAATCCCCCGCGTTTTAACCGGGGGAGTGTCAAACAAAATCCCCCGGTAGCTATCAATAGCTTACCGGGAGAGACTCAGCATTTTCTGTTTGATTTCTATTTTAGGTTCAAGGACACCGATCAAAAATCCGTAAAATTCAGTAATTTCCTGGCTCTAGTTTCCATAAATCGTCAAAAATACGGGTTGACAACGGGTTATAGCAATGCTACATAAGAATACTTAAATAACTCTTTAACAAATGACAAAGGACAAATGACAAAGGACAAATAACCCTTACCGCTCAAAACTGTAGATTTTTTGCGTGGTTAAATGCTCAAATACGCGGGAGGGACACTGACTCAGTGAGTACATTTGCCGATCAAGCTGAACTTGTAAACTAAGCAGGGGATCGACCCCAGTAGACACTAGAAATTCTAGACGTCCCAGTTGCGACCAAGTGCTGAGTGTATCTAAGATTTTCGCGATCGCGATCGAGTAGGGATGATGGCTATCCTTGTACCAGTCGGGTTCTGCCAGGTTAGCTTGATCAAAGCCCAGGTGAACAATTAAGGACGGTTTCCCAAACAGGGCGATCGCCACCGGACGGGCTTCTTCCTGTAACAATAGGTTATGGCTTGCCGCTAAATGTCGCAGTTTTTCCAGTCGTTCATACCGTTCCGTCACCGGTTGCGGCGCATCTAACCACTGAATTCCCACGGTAACTAAATAGGTTTGTAGCAACAGATGCCCCAGTTTCTGTGCCTTGGTTGCCAAATAGATCGAGTTATAGTCATTAGATTCAATCAGCAGGGGGACGCGATCGACCACCTCAATCCCATATCCCCTTAATCCAGCAATCTTACGCGGATTATTCGTAATCAGGCGAATTTTTTTGACGCCAATATCATTAAGCATCTGCGCTCCCATCCCATAGTTACGCAGATCCGCCGGGAATCCCAAGCGTTCATTCGCTTCCACCGTATCCAGTCCCATATCCTGGAGGGAATAGGCTTTCAGCTTATTCACCAAACCAATTCCTCGTCCCTCCTGGCGCAAATACACCAGCACCCCTTGACCCGCCGCCTCAATCATTTTTAATGCGGCTTCCAGTTGCTGACGACAATCACAGCGCAGGGAACCCAAGGCATCTCCCGTGAGACATTCTGAGTGCATCCGTACCATCACAGGATGGTCTTGAAACCTGTCCGGATCGCCCTTGACAATTGCGACGTGTTCTGTTCTGTCCAAGGTATTGCGATAGCCATAAATTTTAAACGTGCCAAACTCGGTCGGCAATTTAGCCACCGTTTCCCGGTAGACAAAGCGATCGTGTTCTAGGCGATAACTAATTAAATCGGCAATGCTAATCAGTTTAAGATTATGCTGTTTAGCATACTGAATCAACTGCGGCAAACGCGCCATCGACCCATCGGGATTTTGGATCTCACAGATCACCCCGGCTGGGTATAAACCTGCCAATCGCGGTAAATCCACCGCCGCCTCCGTATGACCCGCCCGCTTCAGGACACCTCCTTCTCTAGCGCGGATCGGGAAAATATGACCTGGACGACGTAAATCACAGGGTTTAGTGTGGGGATTAATCGCAATTTGGATCGTTCGCGCCCGGTCTTCTGCCGAGATCCCGGTTGTCACCCCCAAATGGGATGCCGCATCAATACTAATCGTGAAAGCCGTTTGATTGCTATCGGTATTTTTAGTCACCATTAACGGCAAATCGAGGGCATCGAGGCGTTCTCCCATCAGCGCCAGACAAATCAAGCCCCTTGCTTCCACTGCCATGAAATTAATCATATCCGGTGTGGCAAATTGGGCAGCGCAAATTACGTCCCCTTCGTTCTCCCGGTTTTCATCGTCAACCACAACCAAAGCGCGACCGGCTTTGAGATCGGCTAGGGCTTCATCTATCGAGTTGAATTCAAACAAAACAGTTTCAGGCGATTCCACGTCAAAAGCGCGAGTGCTAGATCCTCTAGAGTTATAGAGTAAGTTACTTTTCGATTGTATCCCGTTTATCTAGGTAGAGAATTCACAGAGGAACGAATTTTTCGTGACCGAACCTGCCATAGTTCATCTTTCGTAGACCCGCCCCTACAAATGTCATCACTCTGCATGGCTCCCCCAGCTCCCTCTGCTCCCCCAGCTTCCCAGACGTAGCATGCTACGTCTCTACATGCTGCTCCCCCTAATCCCCCCTCTCTCTCATCTGCGACTGCTTTAATGCGGCTTTCGCTTGCTGCCAAAGCTGCTCTAATTCATCCAGGCTATACTCAGACAAGGAACGAGTCGCGATCGCTTCCATACCCGACAGACGCTGGATAAACCGTTGGTTGGTGTCTTGCAGCGCTGTGGCTGGGTCAAGGTCATACCAACGGGCGATATTAATTAGTGTAAACAATAAGTCCCCCAGTTCTGCCTGCTGCTCCTCTTTCCCTTCCTGATCAATTGCCTGATGGAATTCCGCTAATTCTTCGGCGAATTTTGCCCAAACCCCATCCACATCATTCCATTCAAACCCGGCGGCGGCGGCTTTTTGAGACATTTTCATTCCTGCCATTAAGGGAGGGAGTTTCCGGGCGTATCCCTGGAGTTTGCGACTCAACCGTTGTGCCTCGGCTGGGGTTTCTCCTTTTTCGGCGGCTTTGATTTGCTCCCAATTGTAATGGACTTCTGCGGCGTCTTGCACATTGACATCACCGAAGACGTGGGGATGACGACGGATCAGTTTTTCGGTAATGCCATCCGCCACTTCTTTTAGAGTAAAGTCACCAACTTCGGCAGCTATTTGGGCTTGTAAGACGACCTGAAGCAGTAAATCGCCCAATTCTTCGGCAATGGCTTGGGGATTGCCACGGCGAATCGCATCCACCACTTCATAAGCTTCTTCAATCACATAAGGGGTCAACGTCTCCGGCGTTTGGGCAAGATCCCAAGGACAACCCCCATCGGGCGATCGCAACTGGGCAACCACATCGATAAGCTGTTGTAGGGCATTTGTCATTTGTCCTTTGTCATTCGTCATTTGTCTTATGCCTTTGTCAGGGGTCGAGAATGCAGGCATTTTGGTTAAGCTATAGGGACAATCCCTCAAGCGGTTCTATCGGGTAACCATGAATATCAATATTGTTGATCAAAAACTCCGCATCGAACTGGAATGGTACGAGCAACTTTGGGCGTTCACCTTAGATAACTTGTGGGAAATCCCTCTCAACCATATTACCAGCATCACTACCGATGAACCTCCTAGCAGTTGGACAGAAATTCGCGCCCCTGGTACAGCGTTACCGGGAGTGATTAAGGCGGGAACCTACTACAGTTCTAGAGGGAAAGAATTTTGGTATGTGACTCGCGATCGCAATTACCTGGTGCTAGCACTACAAGATGAACCCTACCAGAAAATTGTCCTAACCTTAGACCAGAATGACTTTTGGGCAGAACGCATTCAGCAAGCCCAAGCGTCATCGATTTGAGGATAAATTCTGTTCCCTGTTCTCTGTTCCCTGTTCCCCAAACTTAAATTTATTTTGGCGAATAAAGCCAGCTTTGATATTCAGGATTAGTGTCTTTCATATCTTCATAAATCCAGACCATGCGATCTAGAAACCATAGTTTCCCGGCATAGATTAGCGCTGCGCCAAACAGCGTGATCCAAAGGTCAAGTTCAATGACGCCCCACGCCACAAATCCTGTACCAATTGCTGCTACTGTAGTGAGGATATTGGGCATCATTTGATGTCGGGCGGGGACAGGAATTTGATCTCGATTCATCCAAATCCGTTCGCCAAACACGGCTTTAGATGCCCAATTATCAGTTGTTTCCGGTTGGGTAAATAGGCGTGGGTTTACCCAATTCCAAAGTAATGCCACTGCAATCAAAAACAGAGACCACCAACCCAGCCAAACTCGACTCCAAATGGCTAGAATGAGCAAAGGTAGAACTGTGTTGCGTGTCCAGACACTCCAAGGATTAGCATGACGTGTCCATGTGGCGTCATCCATCTTAAACAGTTGAGAAATTTTGTTTTCTAAGGTCATAGTAGTGATAAAATAGTCAGATAATGGCTTCGCTAAACGCACTACGGCAAGGATTTCGTCATTAAGGAAATCGGGTAGCATCCTTCAACTAGATGGCATCACCTTGCTCAGGAAAAATGTACCCTAACTTCCCCAGCCTCCCCAGCTTCCCCAGCTTCCTCAGCTCCCCTGAACCGAGGCTCAGGTTCGTCGATTTGAGGTTCGTTTGCGTTTAGTTGATTTACGGCGCGGCTTTTGCTTTTGACGCTGGTAGCGCTTGTAGGTGGAACTCGTCCAATCACTGATGGAGTGGATGATAGCGCCGAGTTCTAAGCCGACAAATAAGGCAATCCAGTGGGCTTGATAATCGAGGAGCGATCGCGTGATTTGTTGTTTCAACTCTTCCCCAGTCCAGGGTACAGCCTGGAAGAGGTACAGAATCACGAATCCGATTCCCGCCAAGGCGATGATCCAACTCCCCAGATAAAGGATACGAATCGTCGTCCCCAGGATAAAGCCATGGGAAAAAATAGAGCGGTGGCGCATCACCTTTTGGTAAGGTAGCCAAATCCAGCGCAGCCACCCCCAGCGTTTAAAGGGGCGTGAGTAGAGATCTAAGTCGGGACTGAACATGAGTCCACTAAAAAAAAAGCCTCCAGATACGATCAGGGTTAAGTCCCCATTCCTAGTCATGATGCGGGTTATAGCGGTTACAAGGGGGAGACTCCATAAGGTAATGCGATCGTGTATTTGACCAGAGGGCATATTTTTGGTAATTTCGTGTTAACCTAAGTAAGTATGTTACATACACGGGCGGTTAGCTCAGCGGTAGAGCGCCTGCCTTACAAGCAGGATGTCACTGGTTCGAATCCAGTACTGCCCATTTTTTTTGTACAGCACTTGTAGGGGCTTGGTAACCATGTAGGGGCTTGGTAACCAAGCCCCTACTTGATGGGAACCGGGTGTACCGTTTTGATATAATCGCCTAACTTACCCACCCAGTTTTCCCATGTCACAAGCGTGTATTTTAGCTCACTTGAGTCACCCATCCTCTGTGCCGAACCTGATCACCTCTGAACCCACGTTAAGCACGGTTTTAATCGGGATTGCGATCGCGTTTGGATTCGGTGCGGTTCATGCACTGTCCCCTGGACATGGTAAAACCCTCGTCAGTGCCTATTTTATTGGCTCTCAAGGCACACCACAGCAGGCTGTTTTACTCGGATTAACGATAACCTTTACCCATACGCTGAGTATTTTCCTCTTGGGTATAATCGCGCTGTTTGCGTCTCAATACTTCTTACCTGAACAATCCTATCCGGTGCTGAGTTTCGTGAGCGGGTTAACGATTGGTATCGTCGGATTGAGCCTGCTGAGGAAGCGGTTGCATTCCGATTCCCATTGTCATTCACACGCTCATGCACACTCACCCACTAGCTTTTCCTCCCTGGTTAAATTAGGGATTGCGGGGGGATTAATTCCTTGTCCATCTGCATTGGTGATGTTATTGAGCGCTGTGGCTCTGCACCAGATCAGCTATGGGCTGTTTCTGGTGGGCGGGTTTAGTCTGGGGTTAGCATCAGTGTTAGTTATTTTGGGTGTCGTCGCCATTTATGCTCGCCAGTGGCTGGAGCGATTGCCACAAACGGATCAAGTGTTGCAGAAGTTATCCATTTTGAGTGCGATCGTTATCATGGTTATTGGCTTTGGTATAACAGTTGTTTCAGTCACTACCTCGTTATGAGGCAAAATCAATCACAACCTTTTCAGAGATATCAAATGAAAGTAAAACAGTTCTTTGTTGTCCTACTGGTACTTGTCAGTCTTTTGGGCTTTCCCAGCCAAGCCTTCGCCCATGGTGTAGAAACAAACTATAACTTAAACATTAAGTCCCTGGAACTTCAATCGCTGTTCAGCACAGGAGAAGCGTTTAAAGATGCACCTGTGATTGTCCATCCTCCTGCGGGTTCAGACTACGCGCCGATGGAAGGAAAGACAAACGAACAAGGGATGTTTGTCTTTGAACCCGACTACTCCGTCAGTGGAGAGTGGGAGGTGGAGATTGGTGAGGATAGTCATTGGGATATGTTAGTGATTCCCGTTAGCGATCGCGGAATCGATGTCGAGGCGATCAGCCAGATTCAGGAGGATCATCCTCACCATCATCATTATCTTGCTAGTCAAATCATTGTCGTGGTGCTTGCCATTGGTTGTGGCATTGGTAGTCAATTTGTCAGCCATAAATTTAAGAATTAGCCTCGTAGGAGCGCACTGACTTCATTAGTATCAACTTAAGGCTGAAACCCTTACTTAATCAGAGATCCCCCTTCCGTCCCCCTTTTAGATCCCCCTTCCGTCCCCCTTTTAGATCCCCCTCCCGTCCCCCTTCCGTCCCCCTTTTAGATCCCCCTCCCGTCCCCCTTTTAGATCCCCCTTCCGTCCCCCTTCAAAAGGGGGAGACCAAAGGATGCTTCGCTTTTTGTTCCATGGGGGAAGCCAAAGGATGCTTCGCTTTTTATTCCATGGGGGAAGCCAAAGGATGCTTCGCTTTTTGTTCCATGGGGGAGACCAAAGGATGCGTTCCATGGGGGGAACCAGAAATTAATCAAAGTCCCCCTTTTTAAGGGGGATTTAGGGGGATCTAAACTTTGAGCGCTAGTCATAGAAACTCTTAAGTTGACACGGATGACTGACGTGCGCCCACAGGCAGAAAAACAGGCGATCGCAATTTTGAGTTGTGACGAACAATGATTCCAATTATTATCCCACAAACCCTAAAAGTTACTCAAGAGCAGTTTGAGGAACTCGCTGCGGCTAATCGCGACGTGCGACTTGAACGAACAGCGATCGGAGAATTAATTATTATGCCACCCACTGGGGGAATTACCGGAAAACGGAATATTGATATAGAAGGACAACTGTGGTTTTGGAATCGCCAGACAAAACTAGGGGTTGCTTTCAACTCTTCTACTGCATTTCGGCTTCCTAATGGTGCAGATCGTTCTCCGGATGCATCGTGGGTGAGTCAAGAACGATGGGATACATTGACACCAGAACAACAGGAATCATTTCCGCCACTGTGTCCGGATTTTGCCATAGAATTGCGTTCTAAGAGTGACAATATGGAACCTTTACGCAAAAAGATGCAGGAATATTTAGACAATGGGTTGCGTTTGGGGTGGTTGATTGATGCGAAGAATAAACGGGTTGAAATTTATCGACCGAATCGGGAGGTTGAGGTTTTAGAGTCGCCTACGAGTTTATCAGGGGAAGAGGTTTTACCAGGATTTGTACTGGATTTACAGGTGGTTTTGGGTAGTTAATCGTCAGTTTTTTCTATGCCAGCTAAAGATATCTACCATATCACATGGAGTCTGAAAACGCTATAGTCACCGATAAAGGTTTCAAATTTGTCATGGAATCAACGTGGAGATATTGAGGCGATGAATATAACCCTAACACCAGAAGCGGAACAATTGATTCAAGAAAAGATTAAAAGCGGTCAATATCAAACGGCTGATGAAGTAATTGTTGAAGGTTTACAATTATTAGAGCAGCGAGATAAACACTATGAAGTGTGGTTAGAAAAAATCAATCGCCAAGTAGAAGTTAGTATTAAACAGCTTGCGCTTGACGAAGAGACGGATAGGGAAGTTGTGATGGCTAGACTGCGGGAGCAAGTTACGAGTGAAGATTTAGATCCCCTAGTCATTGAAAAACTGAAGGGGCTAGCTCAGAAACACCAGCGCTCACTGCAAGCTGAGTTAACGCACATTATAGAAGCAGCCATTCAATCCCAAATACTTAACCAAACTAATACGAAAGGAATTCCTAAAACATCCGAAGAGTTGGGCTGGTCTCCTGGTTTTTTTGAGAGGACAGCGGGAAAGTGGCAAGGGGAACCATTGACACGCGGGAAACAAGGAGAATATGAGCAGCGGCTTTGGGAACTTTTGTGATTTATCTGTTAGATACGAATACGTGCATTCTCTATCTGACTCGTCGAAATTCAGCGGTTGTTGAGAAATTGGTGACAATTCCACGGCAAGACATCGTGCTGTGCGATATTGTCAACGCTGAACTCTATTATAAGGAAGTTGTGTGTTAACCCTAGATAGCGATTTTCGGGTTGATCGGAAGAATCGTAATCAGATGATTGATTTGATTATTGCTGATGAACTATAAGATGAGCTATAAAGTTAGAAAGCCGTAAAGCTGGCTGAGGAGTGATGGCGCTTGGCATACACTCCGTAAACGTAGTTTTGCTCAGGATGAAAAACGGACTTAATTCCCAACAGAGTGCGATCGCGCAGCATACCCAAGGTGCAGTTTTGGTACTGGCTCCCGTTGGTACGGGCAAGACTCGCGTTTTAGCCGAGCGAGTGGTTCATACTATAAATACAGGTATTTCTCCTGAAAAAATTCTTTGCCTGACGTTCACGAATCGAGCGGCTCAACAGATGAGTGAGCGTCTATCTCAGTATTGTCCAGAGCAGTTGCCCTTTTTGACGATCAAAACCTTTCACGGCTTGTGTGCTTCTATGCTACGGATAGAGGCTCGTTTGCTTGGACTACCAGCAGATTTTGTAATTTATGATGATGCAGACTGTATTGAACTGATCAAGGAAGTCTTTGGTGTATCGAAGGATCGAGATGCCCAGCAGTTATTCTTTAACCTGGCTAACTGCAAAGTTAAAGCGAGTAACGCCCAACTCTGCCTCAGTGCTGCACTAGAACAAGTGTATGCCTCATTAGGAAGCGATCGCGCTAAAGATGCGGCTCGATACCAAGCCATCCTACAAAAACGTCATGTTCTCGACTTTGGGGATCTCCTTTTCTATGTTCGGGCAATGTTCGCTCATCAACCAGAGATTAGCCACCGTTGGGCGTCCAAGTTTGATTTCGTTCAGGTTGATGAAGTGCAAGATACTCATCTTTCGGAATACAGCATTGTCAGCCACTTAGCCTCTGGTAGTGGCAATCTCGCGATGATTGGGGATTTAGATCAGACAATTTACGAATGGCGAGGATCTCAACCCGCTCAAGTCATTTCTCAATTTAAGCGCGACTTTAAACCCACAGAGTATTCTCTAACCTGGAACTATCGCGCCACGAAAACACTGTTAAAAGCGGCGTCTGGGTTTGCTGACTCCTTTGATCATCGACAAACACAGATTACACCCTCCCCAGATTGTGAAATCGGAGAACTAATTCGAGTTCATGTCGCCAAAGATGAACAAGCCGAGGCGCAGTGGATTGGCAAACAAATTCAGAAATTAGCCGATAATCGCCCAGATTTTGCCTACAGTCGAGTGGCGGTTTTGGCTCGTAACCATAGGCGAACAGAGGTTGTCAGCCAGATAGTGGAACGAATAGGAATTCCCTGCGTCACGGTTGAACGATTCCAATTTTTCATGCGACAGGAAGTGAAAGATGCTTTAGCGTACTTACGTCTAGTTTTGAACCCATTTGACACAGGTTCGATGCGTCGGATGTTGCTCCGCCCAAGTCGAGGAATCGGAGAGGTAACGATCAAAAATGTCATTGAAGCGGGTAAGGATTGTGGCTTCAGACTGACAGATATGGTATCCCGGCAAACCTTCATTAATGGTGATCCATTTAGTGAACTGTTGAATGCCTATTCATCCGCTACAGTGATTGTCTTTGATGTAGAAACAACCGGATTTTCGGTTAGTCAAGATGAGGGTGTAGAAATTGCCGCTATCCGTTTAGTTAAGGGGCAGCCACAGAGCCAGTTTCATGCCTATATTGCCAATACTGTGCCTGTTGGTGACTCGGAGTGGATACATGGACATAGCAATCGTTTTTTAGCCGAACAGGGTAGACCAGCTAAAGAGGTTTTCCGCGAGTTTTTCGAGTTTGTGGGAAATGCTATGTTGGTTGGGCATAATGTCGGTTTTGACATCAAGATGGTAACCGCCCAAGCCCAAAAAGTTGGTATACCTGTTCCTAAGCTGCGATGGGAAGACACGCTGGAGTTAGCCAATCGGTTTATTGAAGCAGAACGCTACAATTTGGAAACCTTAGCCAAGCATTTAAAGCTTGAACATTTGCCGAGTCATCAGGCAATGGATGATGTGAAAACCACGATTGACTTGCTAGCCCGACTCATTCCGCTGGTTGAACGTAGAGTGGATTACCGTCAAGCGTTGGTGTATCGCTACGGCGATGAGTTTGAGGAATTGGCTGAACAGATGGACAAGTGGCGCGATGCCAGCCAAACCATGCGACCTTCAGAACTGTTGGATAAATTGTTGGTTGAATCTGGACTCTATAAATATTACCAGTCAGACGAAAAACGACAGCAAAATTTGTTACAGCTTATCCGAATTTTTCAGGAACAGGATAACCCAGATTTGCACCCGGACACGGCTTTACGCAGCATTCTTGAATTCACTGCCCTAGCTAAGAACTTGGATCAAGTGTCTCAAGATGATAATCAGATTCCGATTATCACTGTTCATCAGTCCAAAGGTTTGGAATTTGACACAGTTTTCATTGCGGGTGCGACTGAGGATGAGTTTCCCAGTTTTTTCAGTGTACGCGACAATAAGCTAGAGGAGGAAAGGCGGTTGTTTTATGTCGCCATGACTAGGGCAAAGCAAAAATTGTTTATTTCAGCTTCCTCAAAGGATTTCAAGGGCTATTCCAAATTACCGAGTGAGTTTATTAACCAAATACATAAGGAATATATCAGTGAGTGACGACAACCAAAATTATCGCTGTTTTCATCCTCTTATTGCCAAGGCTTACACTGCTATACACGATTGGCTTGAAACCAATGTTAAAGATGCCAATGGCTACAAACAAATACCCTACAGCAATTTAAAACAAAAGCTTCAAGAAACGGACTGGAAACATATAGCATTTCAGTATTATGCTCTTTTTCCAGCACACTACTTTAAGGCTGCACACAGTCTAGATACCATTATTGGAGAAGAGCAGCTTACAAGCTGGTTGAGACATAGACAAAAAGTCTGTGTCTTAGATGTAGGTTGCGGCGCGGGCGCTGGTTCTGCTGCCTTTCTGGAAGCAGTTATCAAACTAAAGGAACAAGGAAAGCTTACAAATGATGTAAATATTCTTTTTATTGGTGTAGATCCAAGCATTCGTGCCATCGGACTTTATCATCAAATGATGACAAACTTAAGAAGATCTGTATCAAATTTAATTAACTTGAATTTTAAAACTATAAATAACGGATTTCCAAATGCTACAAGCACTATAATTAACCATCTTCGTCAAGATCGTGAATTATCTCACCTACCTTGTCTCTCAAATGTATTAGTCATGCAACTTAATGTTATTTCTCCTTTTAGTCAAACTTATAGGAATTGCCAGAAAAACTACGACGAGTTAAGAACATTAGGTATTGATATAGATATTTCTATTGCAGAAAGTAATCAAGGGTTGGGAACTGCTGAAGCTCAAGCGTACAAACAATTAGTAGAAGATGTTCCAATTGACGTAATAAACATCTTAACCATTGGAACTAAGAATATGGAAAAGCAAGTGCAAATTGGTACGCATAGTGAGGTGACTTTAGATGAAAGGATCAAAGAGATGGCATCTACTCTAAGCCAAATCATAGGTAATCGACATGATGTTCACCAAGGGAGGGCGGATTGGGATCGCGTACATTATGAAAACCCTCTGAATAGCTATTGGAGAGAACAAAAAAATTGTCCGTGTTATCATTCAGATTTTTATGCTGATTTTCAGACGATATGGAGTGCTGATTTAGCAGAGGATAAGGATTGGAATGACGTTATTAGTCTCGATAATCTTAAGCTAGCTTGGGCACGGGCACGTAATAATCTCTTACGAGAAGCATTTTGTGACGAGACTGAAATACGTTTATTTGAGATTAATTTTGAGGCAAGACTTGATGGTTTACGAGAGCAACTGTGTGCTTACGCTAATGATGTCGCTCTAAACGATGACAGAATTTATTACAGAGTACCTAAGAATATCACGAATACTCGCCCTAGAGCACTCTCACGTATTGAGGAAGAAATTCTATCGGTAGCAGTGATTCAGAGATTAGGAGATAAAGCTTCTCAACTCAGAGGCAGTAGTTATGCCTACAGAATTTCTGGAAAATATGGGAATAGAGACACGGAGTATCTCTATGAATATTGGTTCAAAGCTTACTGCTCTTACATTAAAAAAGCACAAGATAGTGCCAACAAGTATCCAGAGGGGGCAATTTTGAGAGTTGATATTGAATCATTTTACACCAAAATAGTTCAAAGTCAGCTTTGTGATGAACTTTCTCGAGAACTAACAGAGAGTGAACGTATACGTTGGTTAATTCGACTATTACTTTCTCCAGATATCGATGAACATGAGGTTGGTCATGGCATAACACAAGGAGGTATTGGATCAGGCTTTTATGCAAATATATATTTAACTCCAGTAGATGCAAGATTTGGAACGGGTAACGAGTGGGGAGTTGAGTTTCATCGCTATGTAGATGATATGATTTTCGTTATCCCCTATCCAGATGACATGGATGAAATTGAGAGTATGCTTAGAGATGAGTTGCAAAAACTAGGGTTAAGACTTAATGAAGGAAAAACTGAGAAGATTGACAAAGTATCTGCCTTTTTGCAGCAATCTAAAGAGGATGAATGTTTGGAAAAATTAAGCGAACGTTATGACTGTATTGTTAACCCACTTTGGATGCTGAACTCAGAACACCGCACCATTTTTGTTAGTTCCTCTAATAACAATGAGCGCTGGTGGCACAATATTGAATGTTATCATAATTGTCTAAGAGCTATAAAAATTTATAAAAGTGAGACAGAACTGAGTAGAAAAATATACGGATATCTATTTAATAACAAGCGTAGAGAAAGAGATTTTGCAAATCAAAAGAAAGTTTTTGGGCAAGGTGAAGAACTAAAATTTACAAGGCTGACCAACATTAATTCACTGGATACAGTTTATATATGGTCTAACTGCTTTATTAAAGCTAACTCTACTTGGAATCAAAACAGAAATGAATTACGTAAGGATTTAGTAGCTCTTTTTCATGACAGTTGGCAAGAGCTTCAAAATTTGGATAACAATAATGCCGGTGAGTCACGCAAGCTGGAAAGATATATCCGCTTTGCTCTAACTAGATTGTCTGTGCTAGGGCTTGAGGACATAATTATAGCCTTATTGGAAATTTTATATAAAGCTTTTTGGATAATTCGCGATCCTTCAAATGTCCTAGAGAATTTAGCACGTCAGGGCTATATATCGGAAATCAAAAATTTACTGACCCATTATCAAAACCTTAATCAACCAGTTGAGTACCTTAAAGCAATCACAATTAGAGCGATGCGATTCCTGCCGAACATTGATGCTCAAGAATGGGAGCTAATTGTAGAATTTTCCACAAGCTCAGATAACTCAGTTAGCGTAGCTGAAAAACTGATGGCAACTGAAACTTGGTTATATTTGGGACATAAGTACAACGACTTTAAACAAAATCGTCATATTGAAGCTGTTAAAAATGCTCTTCGCTCTAAGCCTTCACCGCCAAGCAGGTTGGAGAAGAACTATCTTTTGATATTGGGGCAGTTTGAGCCAAGTGCTGTACAAGAATTCTTTGTAAACCCAAATGATCCCATGCTTGTTGGTGCTAGAGATCTTGCGCTTCAAGGTAGCCCATCTGAGATATTCGATTTGCCCGAGCCTAAAATTATTCGAGCAAATTATTACAGTGGTCAAAGTCCAACAGACAGTGAGCAAGGATCACCATAAAAAGTTATCAGCACTCATTCTCTTCCTCTTAACTTCTCTAGCCAAACTTTTCATCTCAAGCCCTTTGGTATTTTTGCAGCACAGAGCGATCGCACTCTATACACACCCCTTGATTAACTGGCAATTTCTTCAAGTGTTTGCTCACTTGTAAACAGCCGATCCTCCAATTCAATATCGCTAATACCCAGCATTTCCGCTACCCGCCGCAGGGATAACTTGTCCGCTACAACAGCACGATAGGCAAGTTCTAGGAAGATTCTAGGTAAACATTTTTCCACAGGAAGAAACCCCTCTCTACTCTCCTCAACGAAAGAACTATAACCCAAGTTTCGAGATAAATGTGCGGGCTGAATCTGCTTAAAGTCTTCCTGAGAATCTGCGAGTTGATGTTCCCAATCCAATCGAATTAACATTTCTTCATAGCTAACGCCGAAATAGTGGGCTAAATGCACAACTTCCGCCGGATGCCTCACCCGTTTTACGCCCAGACGATGTAAACGTTCCTGCAATGCTGCTGAAGGAATCAGGAAGTAGGCAGCAAATTTTCCAGCAAAACATTCCAACGGATTAGTAACTCCATGGTAACAAAGAATAGCGGGTTGGTCATGTTGATAGAGACAATGAGCTAATCCATGAGCCAAGCTAAAAGAGAGATGAGAATCAGTCTGGGCTTGATTAATGGCAATAATATTTCCTAGTTTGGGATGAGACAAAAATAGCCCAGAGATAGAATTTTGTTCCTTGCCAAAGGGAATGGTAAATATCATTAATCCTTGCGCCTCTAAGAAGCTTCGCAAATTAATTAGAGGAGCCATTCCCAAGTTGTAGTGATATCGAGCCTTTTGAGCCGCCAACACTGCCATCTCGGTTTCAGGTAAGAGACGATTGGCAAGAGGGGCAAAAGGGGGGTGAGAAACGCCAGAAAAAGGAGTATTAGTCTGAGTATAGAGTTCCTCTAGGGCATAAATTTTTTCAATCAAACGGGCAATTCCTGCCTTACTGGAAGCAGAAATAGTTTCAGAATTAAGCCGTAATGCTTCTTCCCAGTCGGATTGAACGGTTTCTTCGCCAAACAGCGATCGCAGGGGTACTCCGTAAAGCCGAGATAGACGCTCCAAGGTAAGAGCATCCACCCGACGCTTCCCGCTCTCATACTGGTTTAGAGCCGCCGCCGTAACATCTATAACTTGAGCGGCTTCAGTTTGACTTATTCGAGATCGCTCACGCGCTAGCCGCAGGCGCTGACCGAGAATTTCGTAATTCATATTCATCTGAATTAGCCTGAAATAGGCTGATGCTGATTTTTATATTAACATAATGTTAATATAATATTTTATATTTATTTTTATTAACGATTAATTAGCATGACACAAATTATTATAGATACCGTAGTCCTGCGGGTGATGAGTTTTGCCCACCCCCAAGGAATAGAAATTCTGCTGGACGCTATCAATGTCTCCTGTGCGCGGTTTCCCACTGAAGTTTATAACCGCGATGAGGATAATCTTCCTCTAAAAGTCAACGATGAGGAGTTAAGTGAACTAGGGAGGGGACTGCGATACGCTCAGCGTCAGATACAACAACTCCCGCCAACAGAATCTCGGCGTTTCCAAACTTGGCTCAAAAATGCAGAGCAGCTTAATCATCATTTTGATCGAGGAAGCCTTGTGGTTGAAATTTTGACGGTGGAAGAACTCTACAAGCGAGAGATGCTTCAGATAAACTATCCACAGTTAGGTAAAGGTGAGGTAGCTTGTTTGGTGCTAGCCCAGCGTTACCAAGTGCAAGCAGTATTCCTTTCGTCGGATGATAAAGCTTGTGAAGTAGCCAAAGAGTTGAAAATTCCCCATCTGACTTTGCCAGATATTCTTGAGGCTTGGGTGCAAACGAAGCAGCCACCGCAAGATGAACTCAATACCCTAATTGAAGGTATGGCTAACGCGCAATTTGGTTTGAAACGGAGCTTTATAGAACAACTGCGACAGCGATTATAGCGTTTCTGATCAGGATAGATGCAGGGGGTGAGGGCGCAAGCCTTGCGCCCCTACATTCACCTCTTCTGTTAGTCGCTGATCAGGCTGGATTCGATTACTAATGACAATTTGGCAGGATAGAGCGATCGCACGCCTCAATTTTCTGGCATCCTAGAGATGGTCAAGAGTCCCTTAGCACAGCTTCATGCCTCTTTCTCACTGCACCAAAAAAGAAATCCCGCCAACATCTCAACCCACAGACGTTGATGGGCGTAGAGGTTTTGCCGCATGAAGCCAGATAGCAAGTACCAGCCACTCCTGGAATTTCTGCAACAGAGCAATCAAGATGAAGTCATTCTCACCTTTGCAGAAATCGAGAAACTCATGAATGACACCTTACCCGACTCAGCACGGAAAAAACGGGCATGGTGGAGCAATCGCAGCAAAGGCGCACTGCAAGCTTCTGCTTGGATGGAAGCCGGATATCGGGTTGAAGATGTGGATTTTGAGCAACAACGGGTGACATTCCGCCAACCTACAGCAAAACTTAAAGTTCAGCCCGTCGGTGACACAGAACTATGGAATAGTGAGTTAATCAAGACACTTCGCCGCCAGATGGGTTTAACCCAGGCAGAGTTTGCCCAAAGGCTTGGTGTGAGACAGGCGACAGTTAGCGAGTGGGAAAAGGGTATCCATGCGCCGAGTCGTGCTATGTCAAAATATCTGACCATGTTTGCTCAACAAGCAGAGTTCGACGGGGAAGAAGAAAGCTAAAGTTTCTTTTTTAGACTATTGACAACAGAATACGCATTCGTATAAATTACCAGATATTCAAACAAAGCTATCTGGTGACAGTCGAGTATGAATAACCACCATGGCAAATTCAAAGCCCTTGTCTTTCCGCAGATAGCTGTGGTTTCAACCGCCAAGCCATTCACGAGCAATAATCTACCATGCAACCCATACGCCATCGCATCAACCCCAAAACCTTTGTCATCACCCTTAGGCAAATCGCCAAACACCTGAACATCCCCCAAGAGCGCATCCTCAACTGGGAAAAATGGCATAACGTCCTTTGGGTACATATCAAAGGAATCGGGGGTTACTTCGTCAGCTACCGCCAAATTGAACAGTGGATTGCCGCTTGTCGCACGCTCATACGCTATTGTCCCAATCTAAATGCCCTCGATCGCCTCTGGCAATCAATCTGCATTGAAGCCCAACGCTATACAGCAGAGGCATTATCCCGACTCTACATAATCCACCAGCAGCGATATGTCTATTTATCCAACCGCTAACAAATCCAAATGTGTCACAAGCCAGCACCAAGTTTCCGACGCTTTCTGCCGACTTGTGACTACCCCGTAAACGGAGACTTTTACTATGTTAAAACCAAACTGTCCCCCTGGTGAACTCACCTACCAGCAAGGCTATCAACAAGCGTTAGAGGATTTTGCGATCGCATCTCTATTCACTCGCCTGGAAACCTACTCTGAGCCTGACTTTGATCCTGCTGGGATGCAGCTTACCCCATCGGAACTTGAAAGCCTCGCCGCTATCCTGATCCGAGACTTAACCGCTAACCTAAACGGAAACGCGATCGCACCTTATCTCAATGCCCTACGTCACGGTAGCACTGATTTACTGCACAGCCTCAGTTTCCGGCGATTTCTTTTCCCATCCATTCACCTACCCGCCAACTTTCCCCAGGTCAAACCCCCTCGTTTTGGAGACGGAGACAAACTGAAATGGACAAGCGATCGCCAAGATAATCTTAAATCAGCAGACTGGGGGATTGCGATCGGCAGATTTTACAGCTTTGCGCCCCATCATTGTGCTTGGACATGGTGCTATCTGATTTGGCTAGACCAACGTTCCCCCAGTTCTCGGTGGACGGTAGCTGATACCGCTTGGGAAGACGATCTCGAACCCTTCGGCTTCGCTCAGGGTCAACCCTTGGAGGACGCCTGATGAGAAGTCCCCGTCCAATCACCGAACGCGAACAAGCCTTAATTGACCTCTACGGTTACTGTCAACTGGGAATGACGCCGCAACAGTTTTACGCCAAATGGCAGGTGAATCATGAAACCATCGCCTTTATCTGCGATCGTTCCATGTCTACTGTCGAAAACTGGTTCAGAAGAGGTCGCAACTATCGCCGTCCTCAACCCAGAGATTTGCGCCATCTTGCCTTGATGGACTTTGTGTTAGAACGCTATGAAGATATTCCGGGTGAATTGTTAGACTGGCTTTGCCCTCCTGAGTCTAATCCATAGAAAATCTTAAGCAGAATGTCACCGACTTGAGGTTGGTGGGCAATGCCCACCCTACGGCTACGGCATATCAAGGATTTTGGTGCTCCAAAAATGCTTGCTTCATTGCCATTCCTCTTGAGAAACACATTCTGACTCAAGGACTTAAGTAAAGGGCGACCCGACCCAATTGAATGGACTGGTGTTGAAAATTAGAGCAAGCGGGTCGCCCCTACAGTTTCCAAATGACAAATGACAAATGACAAATGACAAATGACGTAGCTTGCTTCTCGCGAAAGCGAGTTCTCAACCGTTCACTTTAATGTCCACCTACTTAAAAACTTTGCCGTTCTTGGGCTAATTCAATCAACTGATCAACTAATTGAGGAAACGGCACACCACTAGCTTCCCAGAGTTGAGGATACATACTGGTGGCGGTGAAACCCGGTAAGGTATTGACTTCATTAATCAAAACCTCTCCTGTCGCCTCTACATAAAAGAAATCTACCCGTGACAAACCAGCCGCATCTACCGCCGCAAATGCTTGGAGTGCCATTTCCTGAATCTGACGAGTCACACCATCAGGTAAGGGTGCGGGAATCGATAACGTGGCACGACCTTCGGTATACTTGGTTTCATAGTCGTAGAAATCACTGGTATAACTAATTTCACCCACCACAGATGCTTTCGGATTATCATTCCCTAAAACCGCACATTCGACTTCCCGCGCCACGACTCCCGCTTCTACAATAATCCGGCGATCATAACTAGCTGCACTATCTAACGCTGTTTCCAATTCCGTTCGCGATCGCACTTTGGCAATACCCACCGATGATCCCAAATTAGCGGGCTTCACAAAACTGGGATATCCCAACGTTTCCTCAATCTGATCACACAGTTTCGGGAAAACGCAGGGATTTGACCACACTTGGGCGCGACTCAATCCCATATACTTCACTTGGGCGAGTCCCACTTGATCAAATACCTGTTTCATAGCAATTTTATCCATTGCCATGGCTGAACCTAAGACACCCGAACCCACACAAGGAACCTGCATTAACGTTAACAAGCCTTGAATCGTGCCATCTTCGCCATTGGGTCCGTGCAAGATGGGAAACCAAACCTCCACGTCAGCCACCTGAGGTGGAAATTGCCAGAGGTTTCCCTCTCCATTGGCTTCTAGAGGCGTTCCCGATGCCAAAACCTGTTGGGCGATATCTGGGGATTGCCAGATGCCATCTTTTTGAATATAAAAGGGTAAAACCTCGTACTTATCCGTATTCGGCGGCATACTCAACGCTTTCGCGATCGCTTGTGCTGAACAAATCGAAACCTCGTGTTCTCCTGAGCGTCCTCCAAATAGCAGTCCGATTCGTACTTTTGTCATGTTTTCGTTGATTGTTGATGGGTCAAAAACTTATCCTACTTGGTCATGGCGAGTTTCGTAATACTCAGATCTAGCAGCCGTCTCAATACAACGAATTTAAGTAGGGTGGGCAACACTTATAAACTTAGAGACACTTACTATTATCATTCGTTGGGCTTGCCCACCCTCCTGCGGACAAAGGACGAATGACGAATGACAAAGGACAAATCGTCATAACCCATAAATAAGAATAATCAACGGCGGAATGACAAACATCATCAACAGACTGAGGGGAGCGCCCACGCGGAAAAAGTCCAAAAACCGATAACCTCCTGCACTGTAGACCATCGTATTGGTTTGATACCCAATCGGTGTCATAAAACTATTCGACGCGGCGAAGGTGACAGCAAACATAAAGGCAAAGGGATTGAGATCCAACGTCTGAGCCACTTGCACTGAAATGGGTAAGAGTAAAACCACCGAAGCGTTATTGGATAACACCTCAGTCAATAACGCCGTAATCAGAAAGAAAAACGTCAGCATCCAGTAGGGCGAAAAACTACTGCCTAGGGAAACTAAATTATCAGCTAACCATTTAGTCGTTCCCGAATTTTCCATGGCAATTCCCAACGGAATTAATCCAGCCAAAAGAAAGATAATATCCCAGCGAACCGCACTATACACTTCCCCGGGTTTCAGACAGCCCGTGACGACCATTAAAACCACTCCCGCCAAGGCACTAACCAAAATTGGTAATAGGTTAAACGCCGCAACTAGAACAACACCCACACCAATTGCTACAGCAATTCCAGCTTTTTCTCGCCGTAACGACTCCATGTCTCGTTGCTCAAAGACTAACAAATCACGACTGTTTTGTAATCCGACAAAACTTTGCTTTGGTCCTTGTACCAAGAGCAAATCCCCAAACCGTAAGGGAACTTTACCCAACCGTTCCCGAACAAATTCTTGTCCACGACGAATGGCTAATACTGTCAGGTTATAGCGTTGCCGAAATCGAAAGTCTTTAAGGGTAGAGCCGGCTAGATCAGAGTTTGACAAGATTAAGACTTCAGCGATCGTATCTTCCCCAGATGTTAAGTCTTCTTCGATGGGTTTCTTGCCAAATTGGACATCAGGCAAAATATCGATCCCCCGTTCCGCTTTAATATTCAGTAAACATTCCCGTTTACCCCGGACAATTAAAATATCTCCAGGCTGCAATATTTTATCAGCCAGAGGTTGGGCGAAACGAGTCTCGTTACGGATGATTTCCAGTACGTCCATATCAAATTTACGCTGAATTTGAGTCGAACGTAACGTTTGTCCAACCAAGCTGGAACCTGGTGGAATCACAATTTCACTCACATAGTCTTGAAGTCCATACTCTTGAGTATCACTACCCGCCGCTTTTTTATTGGGTAAGAGTCGGGGGGCAATTAATACAAGATAGGTTAAGCCAATCGTGAAGGTAATTAGTCCTAATTTGGTGAACTGAAATAAACTGAATGTACCGTACCCCAGTTTGTCTGACAAACCACTCGCCAAAATATTGGTAGATGTGCCAATTACGGTAATCATTCCCCCTAAAATACTGGCATAAGACAAGGGGATGAGAAGCTTGGAGGGAGAAATCCGTTGTTGGCGACATAAATCTTCCACAATCGGCAGAAAGACAGCTAGAACAGCCGTATTATTAATCACACCACTAATCGGACCTGCAATTACCCCCAATGCTAAAATCTGCTGCGAGGATGTTTTACCTCCCCACTTCACTAGGAGTTCGCTGACGATTTGAATCGCACCCGTGCGGGCAATTCCTGCACTGAGGATAAACATTGCCATCACGGTAATCGTGGCGGAACTACTAAACCCAGATATGCCTTCCTCTGGGGTGACTAATCCCAGCATAATCAGCAGCACCATGATGGTGAGTGCGGTAATATCAACGGGCAACCATTCACTGATAAATAAAATCAGAGTCAGTACGATAACACCGAGGGTAAGCAGAATTGTCATAGTGGGTGAGATGCATTAGTGGCAAATGGCGTTCGGGTTAGCCCTGAATCTAATATACTTGCTAAAATTATTAATCCGTCCCTTGATACATCTGTTCAGCGACTCGTTTCAGGCGGCGTAGCTGGGCTTTCATATCCTGCTGTGTCAAGCTTGTGGCAAAGGTATTAAAGCCCCAACTGACGAGAGGATTGGGAATTTCAAACTCAAAACGATTCAGCAGCCTCGTACCTCGAATCGTGGGTTGACATTCCCAGCGATCGCGCCCTCGGAAAAATCCTTGGAATTGCCAAACGACTAAACCGGGTTCGCGTTCCACAACGACGCTGTTGAGGGTAGGCTGGACTAGCGGGATTTGAATCACAAAGCGACTGCGACTGCCAATATCTGTACTCCACTCCCCCACCGGATAGCAACGCAGGGCTGGATTGAGCCAGCGGTGCATCAGCGTCAGATCCGTTATACAGCGCTCAACAGTAGTGGCACTAGCTTTTATGGGGATAGATTGTTCAAAAACTTGAGAATTGGACATTTAAAGCGATAATAGCGTCTCAATAGCTGGTAATCTGACTTGTATTACTACAGCGCCAGCTCGCTGTATCTGACTCAATCCGGATCGAATCTCCTCTATTGTGCAGAAAGGGAAGAAGACGAGGCAAATCGGAGATCAGGAAACTCTTGGCAACGCCAGATCAGGGATGAGAGCATCTGGTTTTCCGATCGGCTTCACTTGCCTCACCTATTTGACAAAGAGAGATGCTATACCCTGATGAACGCCAAAAAAAGCTGATTTGAGGTAAAAAACTAACATAAGCTTGATTTTTGTCACCAAATTCCCCATAAAGATAGAGGTGACGCCGTAATCAATGGGACACCGATAGCAATGACACTCGGAGGCGAAAAATCTTGAATTAGCCCAAAAACATGGAGACAAAGATATCGATGGATTGAGAGGACTATAAATACTCGATGAGTTGTAGCCTGAAAGTCACAGATTGTTTGTGAGAGCGTTTACTGTTAAAGACTATTAGAGAAGGAAGACTATGAACCAACCTTGGCAAGGAATTATCCCAATTGGAGGTGTGCCCCCTTGGGTGCATCCCCTCTTAGCCCAAGACACACCAGCACCCATCCAAAACGCTCAAGCTGGTTTTCAGGGAATTTGGCAAAATGTCACCAGCTTCGCGCCGAATATAATTGCCGCAGGTGCCATCCTGTTGGTCGGTTGGATCGTTGCCTCGATTGCTAAGTCAATGACCAACGGACTGCTCAACCGCACCCGTATCGACAATCAAATTGCCGAGTGGTTTGCTGGCGGTCAAGAAGGCGCAGAAGCGCCGCCGATCGAGAAATGGGTAGCCGGTGCCGTTTTCTGGATTATCATCATCTTTACGGTGGTAGCGGTTCTGCAGACGTTGAATCTTGAGGTCGTCTCTCAACCGCTGAATAATTTTCTCGACCAAATCCTGGGCTTTTTGCCCAAGATTTTCGCAGGGGCAATTCTGTTGGGGGTGGCTTGGTTGTTGGCAAGCTTGGTTAAGCTGATCACAACCCGAGGATTACGGACATTAGGTTTGGATGAGCGCTTGGGTGAACAAGTCAGTGAGACACCCCGTTCTGGAGCAGGTGAGACTCAACGTCAAACCAACCAGTTTTCCCTGAGTGAAACCATGGGGAACGCTCTGTACTGGTTCATTTTTCTGTTATTTCTGCCCTCCATTCTCAGCACCTTGGGCTTGGAAGGCACTCTGCGCCCGGTGCAAGAGTTGCTGAATGAAATTTTGGCAATCTTGCCAGATATCTTGGCAGCCCTTGTGATTGCAGCATCGGGTTGGCTAGTGGCTCAGGTTGTACGGCGCATCGTTACCAATCTGTTGTCAGCCGCCGGAACGGATCAACTAGGAGCGCGATTTGGACTGCAAAGTGCGCCCGGAGGGAAATCACTGTCCTGGATTATTGGCACGACGGTTTATGTCTTAATTTTGATCCCCGTCGGCATCGCCGCGCTTAATGCCTTACAGATTGATGCGATCTCAGAGCCTGCGATCGCGATGTTAAATCAGATTCTTGACGCTCTACCCAAAATCTTTACGGCAGCGTTGATTCTGTTGATTGCTTACGTAATCGGTCAGTTTGTCAAGGATTTAGTTACCAATATTCTCGCCAGCATTGGCTTTAACAATGTTTATCGCTGGATCGGTGTACCGGAACCCCGTCCCAGTCGTCCTGCTCCGACTCCCCCCCCTGCCGAACAGCCCGATTTAGGCATACCCACTCCAGAGACTGGATCACAAACGCGGGTTCAACCGGAATCAACTCCATCCATTCGTACACCGTCAGAACTGGTGGGTATTATTGCATTCATCGCCATCCTCTTGTTTGCCACGGTTGCTGCAGTGGATGTCTTGCAGTTTGAAGCCTTAACCCTGATTGTCAACGGGATTATTGTGATCGCGGGTCAGATTTTGGCAGGGTTAATTGTATTTGCGGTTGGCTTGTACTTTGCGAATCTTGCCTTTAACTTGATTACCAGTTCGCGATCGCGCCAATCCCAAATCTTGGCACAAGCGGCTCGGATTGCGATTATTTCCTTTTCCGCTGCGATGGCGCTGCAACAAATGGGTATTGCTGGCGATATCGTAAACTTAGCCTTTGGCTTACTCTTAGGTGCAATTGCTGTCGCGATCGCGCTGGCGTTTGGACTTGGATCTCGCGATGTTGCAGCAGGTCAAGTTCGAGAGTGGTTATCTTCATTCAAAGAAGACAGACCCCCCGGACCCCAATAACGGGAAAGAGAATCGAACAGCGTTGAATTCGATCCCCTGCCAAAACGTGCAGGGGATTCTCCCGGATTTTTCACAAAAAGATAAAAAAAAGGGGTCACAATATGCCCAAATATAGATATACTAAGCATTTCGGCAATTTAAGCTAATGATCCCAACATCAACAGATTGTATCCCAAAACAAGGCTAAAGCCTTATACCGTAATGGTTTTAACGCTCAAGCTCCTCAAAAATCTTGCAAAGCCTCACGGTGAGGCAGTGCAAGATTTTTTGACTGGGGGAACTTCAGTTTAAAGGGGAGGGAACGTAGTCTGCATTACTTTTTTTGAATATTCTGAGTTTTAATTATTTTGTAAATTTTATCACAGCTTTTACGCCGATGCTACTGGCATGGCACAGCCAAAAAATGGAATAGACTTTACGGTTTAATCGGGCGCACGTCAGTCATCCGTGTCAACTTAAGACTTTGTATAACTAGCGCTCAAAGTTTAGATCCCCCTAAATCCCCCATGGAACCAAAAGCGAAGCATCCTTTGGTCTCCCCCATGGAACAAAAAGCGAAGCAACATCTGGTCTCCCCCTTTTGAAGGGGGACTTTGATTAATTTCTGGTTCCCCCCTTTTTAAGCTGTTCGGTATTTAAACCTTAATGTCAAGAATGGCAAAATCCTTGTAGTGCGTTAAGCGAAGCCATGCCGCAGGCTTTGCATCTTGCTCGCTACCCATTCCCAATTTAAAGTCTCACTTGCTAAATCGTTGGGTTTCGACTTCGCTCAACCCAACCTACAGTAATAACAACGATACAATAAAAAAACTCAGAAATTTTTCCAGACTACAGAATCCTGAGTCGTAGCCGAAACATCCAACGCAGATTATACAAAAATAGAACTGTAGCCCATCCTTTCCCATCTAACCTTGAGTCAATCACAATCCTCTTCCCCTAAACCCACCCACAATCGCCAAGATTACTATATTCACCGCGCTCGTGCCAGTTTGCGGCACACTTTATTCTGGTACAACAACCTGCATCATCGCCGCCCCCTTCCCGATGTGGAACTGCAAGCCGCCCTCCAGAATGAACTGGAGGTATTGCAGTTTGGCTTAGACAAACTTGACCAAGGCGTGATTCGTATTGCCACCTTTGGTTTAGTCAGTCGCGGGAAATCGGCTGTTGTCAATGCGTTGCTGGGTCAGAAAATCTTGCAAACGGGTCCCCTACATGGGGTAACCCAGTGGCCCAAGTCGGTACGTTGGACTTCTGGTGGTGAGGGGAAAGTGCAGGTTGAGTTCATTGATACGCCGGGATTAGATGAAGTTCAGGGAGAAGCCAGGGCGCAGATGGCGCGACAGGTGGCGTCTGAGGCGGATTTAATTTTATTTGTCGTGGCTGGGGATATTACCCGCACGGAGTATCAGGCGTTGTCGGAACTGCGACAAGCCCAAAAGCCGCTGATTCTGGTATTTAACAAAATTGATTTGTATCCGGAACAAGATAGAGAGGCAATTTATCGACAACTGCAAGAACTGGGTACAGGGACTCCCCGCGATCGCCGATTACAAAAGATGTTATCACCCCAAGAGATTGTTCTAGTCGCCGCAGAACCGTCTCCTATACAAGTGCGGGTGGAATTGCCTGATGGAAGCGTCAGTTATGAATGGGAAACCCTACCGCCGCAGGTGGATGAGTTGCAGCAAGCCATTTTAAGGATACTCAATCGCGAAGGGCGATCGCTCTTGGCACTTAATGCCCTATTTCAATCCCGAATTGCCCAAGTTAGCATTGCCCAGAAAACTGTAGCACAGCGTAAGGCGGAAGCCGAAGATTTAATCTGGCGTTTTGCGAAGTATAAAGCCTTGGCAGTGGCGCTGAATCCGATTGGTATCTTAGATATCTTAGGGGGAACTGTAGCAGACTTGGCACTGATTCGTTCCTTATCGCGACTCTACGGTTTACCGATGACAAGTTATGAAGCGGGAAAATTATGGCGCAAAATATTAATTAGTTCCGGTGGTTTACTGTTGGGTGAACTGGGAAGTAGTGCGCTGTTGGGAGTGGGTAAAAGTGCCTCAGCCGTTGCCAGTATTGGCGGAGTAACAGCCTATGCTGGAACCGCTGTAACTCAAGCGGGGATTGCCGGGTATGGGGCGTATACGGTTGGTCATGCGGCGCAAGTGTATCTGGAACAAGGCTGCACTTGGGGACCTTTAGGGGCGAGTACAGTGATTCAAGATATTCTCAATCAAGTTGAACCGGATATGATTCTCTATCGCCTGCGACAGGAATTGGGTCAACACCTGTCCTAAGTAAGTAGGTGGACACAATAAAAGCTAACGGTGGAGAACTCGCGAGAGCGAGAAGCAAGCTACGTCGTTTTTATATAATTGTTGAAACAGACGTGATCGAGTAGGGGCGGGTTTAGCCGTTCACTTTCGGAATCTACAGCTAACGTCTCAACAAAACCCGCCCTTCGTCTTAGGGGCTTAAGCGAGTCAAAAACTTGCTGGGAGAGATCAATAACCACCATCCTATGTCTAAGAGGTTAACGGCTGAAACCAAAGAGGTTGTTAAGGAAATTGATTCCCTAATTAAAGAGTAGATGGCAGTTTATTTGATTAGGCGGTGCTTCCTCTACTTCTAGGGTAAAAATAAAAGCAATTGTCTAACTTTTACAGTATGTTGAGCAACGTGAGTGTTGATTTTGTAGGGGCGGGTTTTATGATCATCTTTTTGGTTGCACCCAGATGTGACTAAACCCGCCCCGACTCAGGTTTCTACTTGACCAACTCCCTAGGAAACCCAACAAAATCCAGGGCTAAACCCTCTACTACAAACCACATTGTTCCAACTTATCCGCCATAACTTCAGCATGACGCCACCAGTCGTAATAGCCTCCCACCCAACGACGAGATGGTAGATGTCCGAGGGGAGCTTTAATAGTAAAGCGATAAGCTTTATCTGGAACGCGAGGATTATGAATTGACCAACCCACGCGATCGCACAACCTGGGATAGTCAGCTTCAACCTCTTGATAGATGCGACGTTGTACTGTCAAGCCAAAATGGTTTTTACTGTATTTTACCCATAGCTGATCCAGGGTATGCAAGTCTTCACAAGGTAATTCTTGGATATCATCCAACTTTAGATAATAACCGGGGAATTTACCACAGGCTTGACCTAATATGATCCAAGTTTCTTCATCGGCTTTTTGCCATTTATGGGTAGCCAAAAGTTGCTTTAATTGCCGATAATCAATTCCTACTTCTGAGGTGAGATTATTCTGTTTAGTTTTGCGGGTTTTGGGTTGCCGAAGGTTGATAAAATGAGTGCCGACGGGAGGAGAGGTAGCAGGGGTCAAATCCGTAATCACCTGATCAGCCGATTGATAACGTTGTTTGAGACGAGAATGAGTTAATTGATCCAGGATTTTCAGAAGGCGATCGCTAATTTGAGTTCCCGGAGGTAAGAAATCCCGCCACACCCAAGTTTCGTTGAAGGTATCATACAGGTCAAAGGGGGAAACCTGAGTCAACAAATACAGACAGGTTACTCCCACACTATACAGATCACTTGCCCAAAATGCTTTACCTTTGAGTTGTTCGGGAGCCATATATTCTGGGCTACCAATAATTGTACCCGTTTGCAGCAAGGCGGTATCCGTCAGCAATTTAGCCACGCCAAAGTCAATTAACACTAACTTCCTGTCATCTTGGCGGCGGATAATATTGGCGGGTTTAATATCTCGATGGAGTACACGATGGGAATGAATATAGCGAATCAAGGGTAATAGTTCACGCAATAATTCCCAAATTTGCTCTTCGTTGTAATGTCCCTGCTGGTTTAACTCCTCGCTCAGGGTTAGCCCCGGTATAAAGTCTTGAATTAAATAGAACTGTTGATTTTCTTCAAAATGTGCCAGAAGGGTGGGAATTTGCGGATGCTTGCCTAATTCATTTAAACGGATGGCTTCTTGTTGAAACAGTTCTTTGGCTTTTGGGAAGGTGTCTGGATCAAAATTTTCTAGATAAAGTTGTTTAATAACACAATGGGGTTGACTGGGAATATCTTCGTCAACTGCCAAAAATGTTCTGCCGAATCCACCGCTACCGAGGGGGCGTAGAGGGCGGTAGCGTTCTTTGAGGCGTAGCCGTTCCCCACAGGTTTGACAAAAGTGAGCGGAATCGAGATTTTCCGGCGTAAGACATCCCGGTTTAATACAATAAGTCATAAGTTATAAGCAAAATTCGCCCTAACTGTAGAGACGTAGCATGCTACGTCTCTACATCTCCTACTACGTTTCTATATCTCCCTCAGCTTGCCCATTTCCTGTTCCCTGTTCCCTGTTCTCTCGAAATCATTATTAGGAGACAATTTGAATTCCATGACTGGCAAACTTTGTCACCCAAAAACCTAAATTTGGATCATGAATTTCTGACTGGACATCTTGTAGAAGCGCTTGAGCCTGTTCCTGAGACTGACAAAGAGCGAATACGGTAGGACCCGAACCGGACATCATTGTGCCTAATGCACCGCAATTTTCAAAGGCTTGTCGCAGTTGCAGGACTTGGGGATAGTTAGGGAGTACAACTTGCTCCAAATCGTTGTACAGCAGTTGACCAATTTTGGCGAAATTTTTATTTGAAATTGCTTGAACCATTGAACCCGAATGCACACGAGTGGGGAGATTTATCGTTTCAGTTATTATCGATTTATCGACTCCCTCAGAACGTCCATACGTATTGCTAAACTGAGACCGATAGGTTTGATATGCCCAAGCTGTAGAAACGGCTAAATTTTGATGTTTGGCTAACACCAGATAGAACGAATCCAGATTGGGTAAGGGATCAAGTTCTTCACCTCGCCCGGTTGCGATCGCGGTTCCCCCAGCTAGACAAAATGGTACATCTGAACCCAGTTTCGCCGCTAACTCTTGTAATTCTGGCTGCGTGAGTCCCAGTTGCCAAAGCATATTCAATCCTACCAAAACGGCGGCGGCATTGGTTGACCCTCCCGCTAATCCAGCCGCGACGGGAATATTCTTTTTAATTGTGACTTCCACACCGCCAAACTGCGCCCAGCAATCGGGAAACTGTTGACTCATCAAATCCACCGCCCGGTAAGCCAGATTCGTTTTATCCAGGGGAACTTGCGGATGATCACAGTGAACTTGAATGGTTTGAGTCCCAATAGCCCGGACACTCACTTGATCAGCGAGTTCAATGCTTTGCAGGATCATCGCCAGTTCATGATACCCATCGGCGCGATCGCCTAGTATTTCTAGATACAGATTAATTTTGGCAGGGGCGATTAGGGAATAGGAACGCATGGGAATGATGAGTTATAAATTATGAATTATGAATTATAAATTACATCGAATAGGTTACTCGTGCAGCTTTGTGGACATAATCCATCAGTCAATTCCCTGCTTCCAGACGTGCCATGGCACGTCTCTACATTGCTCCCCCAGCTTCCCCAGCTTCCCCTGCTGTCTCGTTTAAGCGATTAGCCAGAGCAACCCATTGGCTAACGCTTAAGTCTTCAGCACGGGCTTGGGGATGACTGTCTATCTGTTCGAGTAATTGGTTAATTTTATCGCGATCGCACAGGGATTTGAGGTTATTTCGTAACATTTTCCGCTTACTGGCAAAACCCAGCTTGACTAAGGTTTCTAGCTGTTGGGGGTTATCGGCTGAGGGCTCTACAATTCGGGGACGCAAGCGGACAACGGCGGAGTCAACTTTCGGCGGTGGGGAAAAAGCTTTGGCGGGGACATCACAGATCCAGTCACAGTCTGCCAGATATTGTACCCGCACCGATAATGCACCAAATGCCTTAGAACCTGGTTTGGCACATAATCGTTGTGCCACTTCTTTTTGCACCAAGAGTACAATTAACTCAAAGGCAGGAATAACAGGTTGGGCGATGGTTCCCAGCAGCGTTTGCAAAATCGGTCCAGTAATGTTGTAGGGAATATTAGCAACGACTTTATTCGGAGACTGGAAATGAGGAAAAGCGGCGAGATGTTCGGCTAAGTTCAGGGAGAGAATGTCACCTTGTAAGAGTAAAAAATTCTCGTTTTCACCTAAAATTTTGACCAAACGTTGGCACAAATCCCGGTCAATCTCAACCGCTACCAATGACTCTACCTCCCCTAAGAGTCGCCGCGTCAACACACCCGTTCCCGGACCAATCTCCAGCAGGCGATCGCGTGGCTGCAAGTTGGCTGCTTTCACGATTTGATTTAAGGCTTTTTCACTACGCAGCCAATGTTGAGCGAATTGTTTATGGGCTTTGGGTGTCATTAGCTTATTGATTATGAATAAGGGCGGGTTTTGTTGTTCAGTTTTTGGTAACTAAGTAGTCGGACAAAATAAAACAGCATGCCCACGCTTGTTTTGTAAACAAGCCTCAAACCCTGACAAATGACGTAGCTTGCTTCTCGATGAAAGCGAGTATGACGAATGATACCAAATCCGGGGAACGCTACCTCCGTTATCACCCAGTCCGCGCAGGCGGACGCAAGGCAAGTGTAGCAGCGATTTCAATCGCCTCCTCTTGCTTACCTAGATTGAATCCCTAAACCCTCCCCTACAAGGTTAAAAAATCTTTCAGCCTCTGTTGGTTCTCTGCGATGTAATCTCGGGCAAACATAGTTAGATTAGCAATATTTTCCGGACTGGCATTGTCGATCTCAAAATTCATAATATCAGGTTGGAGACGGAGGTAGCGCTGAAAGTCAGGATTATCTAAGTCCTGAGAACTCAGGATCTGCCGAGTAATGTAATCGTGAATATCAGAAGAGGCATCAAATAATACATCAATCAGGCGTCCTTTCCATCCCCATTGTGCCAATCCCCAACCGCGTGTCTCATTCCAGGGAAATGGACGCTCAGAACTTCCAGTACCAATTGAGAGTACAGAAATGTCTTGAATTGAATAATTTAATCGTAGGGCTTCTGCCAGAGCCGCCGCCGCCGGATTGTTGGCACCAACGCCACCATCAATGACCGAATATTGTCGCCGTGGTGTTTGTAAAAGGTGAGCTGGGAAATAGGTGGGTGCAGAGGAGGAACAGACGCAGGCTTCCCATAAAGGAATCGTGAAAAAATCTTGGTCTTGACGCCAACTTTTGAATACAATCGGTTTTCGCCCCAGGGTATCGTAGGCAATAATCATCAGTTGCAGCGAATCCTCAATATCCGATAACCGGGTTGAGCCAAACTCTTCTTGTAACACTTGAATTAAGCCATCGTCTGGGTAGAGCGGTGCGGAAAGACCGTATTGAAACACTAATCCCAACCGCCGGGGGGAAAAACGACCTTGATAAGGAAAAATTCTTGCTCCTTTGTCTTGATAGAGCCGGATAATCTCCTGGCTTTTGCGTCCAGTTGCGATAGCTGAGGCGAGGATTGAACCCGTAGACGTTCCGGCAATCAAATCGAAATATTGGCTCAAAGGTTGGTTGAGAACTCGCTCAACTTCTGCTAAGATAACGGCTGATATAATGCCGCGAATGCCTCCACCATCTAGGCTTAAAATTCGATAGGTCACTTTTAAATGTCTCCCCAACTCTCGTTTAAGTGTAACTTATATTACAGTTTCCAGAAAAGCGTTTAGGTAATCAATAAATAGAGAAAGAGGACAAAAATTGGAATAGGGGATTTTTTTGCGTCACATTTATAACTTATATAGCATTTTCAAATCAGGCATGAAATCCCAGGCTAGTTGCGAATGACACAAAAAAGACTCGAACCAGTTTCCTACTGTTTCCCGTTTCCTGTTCGCGGTTCCCTATATAGGATTTAAGGGAACCCTTGTATCCCGATTAACCCTTTACTGGACGATAATTATGTCAGACCTCTATGTTACTTGGTCAGAATACCATAAAAAAATTGAACGCCTAGCCGTCAAGATTTATCAAGCCAACTGGGAGTTTAACCAAATTGTCTGCATTGCTAAAGGAGGACTGCGGGTGGGGGATATCCTCTGCCGAATTTATGGTAAACCCTTAGCGATTCTTTCCGCATCGTCTTATGGGGGTTGCCAAAACCGTGTTCGAGGTGACATCACCTTTTCCCACCATCTGACGATGACAACGGAAACCTTGGGGAGTCGCGTGCTGCTGGTAGATGATTTAGTGGATTCTGGCGTTAGCCTACGGGAATCGATGAATTGGCTAGAGGAACGATATGGGAATGAACTGGAGGAGATTCGCACGGCGGTTCTGTGGTACAAAGCTCACTCCCTGATCACCCCTGATTATTACGTGGACTATTTACCCGACAATCCCTGGATTCATCAACCCTTTGAACCTTACGAACAGATAAGTCCGACTGAGTTAGCCGCAAGCTATTTGGTCAAGGAAGCCTAAGTATTTGTACTTATCAGGTTGCACAGATTTTTAAACCTTATGTCTAAAGAAAGACGTTTGTAGAAGGCAACTTTGAGTATGGTGAGTTAATTAGGACTCATCACTACACAACTATTATGTCAGACCCACAAACAACGAACCCCATCGCCGAGGCAAAGGAAAACGTAGCTGAGGCAGTTCCTACTCCACCACCCCAACAGATGCCAGAGTCTAGCGCTCAAGCCCTCAAATCGCGCCTGCAATGGGGTGAACCGGCTTTGACCATTCTGGATGTTCGCGATCGCGCGGCTTTTAACCAGGCTCGGATCAGGGGTGCAATTCCGATGCCGATGGAAGAACTCCCGGATCGCGCCACAACCAGTCTCGAACCGCAACGTGAGATCTACGTCTACGGTGACAATGATCAACAAAGCAATCAAGCCGCATCCCAACTGCGAGAAGCGGGTTTTGAATCTGTGTCTGTCCTCAAAGGTGGATTAACGGCTTGGAAAGCAATTTCTGGTTCAACAGATGGTCCTGCTGAGCAACTTTAATTGGGTTTTGGTATAACTTGAACGCACCCCAGCTAAATTAAAAATTATAGCTGGGGATTCTTATGCTAGGCTTCAAACGTTATCGACATTGCCGTGAGTTGGCTAGTATCAACCGGGCTAATTCCTGGAGTCACGGAGACAGAATAGTCACGACTTGGGGTTAAATCAGACAGCAATTGTTCAATTACCTCATCTCTCTCATCTCCCCCCGCTTCCCTAAATGACTATTCCCACTCAATCGTTCCCGGTGGCTTAGAGGTAATATCGTAAGCCACCCGATTCACACCCTTAACTTCATTCACAATCCGATTAGAAATGAGTTCGAGTAAATCGTAAGGAACTCGTGACCAATCCGCCGTCATCCCGTCCTCACTACTGACCAAACGCAGCACAACCGGATACGCATACGTGCGCTGGTCCCCCATCACCCCAACACTGCGAATCGGGAGTAAAACAGCAAACGCTTGCCAAAGTTCATGATAAAGTCCGTGTCGATTAATTTCCTGGCGCACAATCAAATCCGCATCGCGCAGAATATTCAGCCGTTCTGCGGTGACTTCACCAATAATCCGAATCGCTAATCCGGGTCCGGGGAAGGGATGACGCCGAACAATTTCTTCGGGTAAACCAATGGAACGTCCCACTTTGCGAACTTCATCTTTGAAGAGTTTCCGTAAGGGTTCCACTAGCTTAAAGCGCAAGTCTTTGGGTAAACCCCCGACGTTATGATGACTCTTAATTTTCACCGCCACCCGTTCCCCGGTTTTGGGATCAACATTAGTATCCGCCGACTCAATCACATCGGGGTAAAGCGTACCCTGAGCCAAATAGTCAAAAGGACCCAGGATTTTGGATTGTTCTTCAAAGACACGAATAAACTCGTGACCAATACGACGACGCTTTTCTTCAGGATCAGTCACCCCTTCCAGTCGAGCCAGGAAGCGATCGCGGGCGTTAACATATTCTACAGGAATATGAAATTCGCCCTGAAACAGCTTAACCAACCGTTCTGGCTCCAGTTTTCGCATGAAGCCTTGATCTATAAACATACAGGTCAATTGGTCACCAATCGCCTTGTGCAATAAGAAAGCGAGGGTTGAGGAATCCACACCTCCAGAAAGAGCTAGTAGTACCCGTTTATCTCCCACCTTGGCGCGGATTTCGCGAATAGCTTCCTCGACAAAAGCTTCCGTCGTCCAAGTGGGTTCGCAGTCGCAGATGTGATAAACGAAATTGCGAATTAACGCGATACCCCCAACCGAATGCACGACTTCCGGGTGAAACTGCACCCCATAGAGCTTTTTCTGATGATCTGCGATCGCGGCGCAAGGAGTATTATCGGTATGGGCTAGGACTTCAAAACCGTCTGGCAATTCCTGACAGGAATCCCCATGGCTCATCCACATCGTTGAACTTTCTTCCACATTCGTCAACAAGTCCGTGGGATCATCGATATGCAGCGACGCTTTGCCATACTCTCCCCGTTTAGAGCGAGTTACTTTCCCACCTAGTTGCTGTACCATTAACTGCATCCCATAGCAAACCCCCAATATAGGGATACCCATAAGCAAAATTTCGGGATCACACTGAGGTGCAGCGTCATCGTAGACGGAATTCGGACCTCCCGATAGAATAATTCCTTTGGGACTCAGTTGTCGGAGTTGTTCGGCGCTGGTGCGATAGGAGATGACTTCCGAATACACCTGAGTTTCGCGGATACGACGAGCGATGAGTTCTGAATATTGAGAGCCAAAATCCAGAATCACAATCATCTGGCGATGTAACTGGTTTTGTAGAGTGGTTGTGGGTAATGTCTCTACGGGTTGAGATGCGTTTCCTGTTGGTCTAGTCACTGCTTTGTCCTGTAAGCGCAATTTGAGTAATATAAGGATATATCTCGCTGAGCAAGTCTGCTACTGATAGCAAGAGAATCTATTGGTTTAACAGAATAGATATTCTTACCAACTTAACATAATTGCGAAAGTAATGTGGCTCCCGTTGGGCTAGTGACGATGACTTGGCGGTTGCGATCAAATAACAGGGAACCGACTCGTACTTCTTGCTGGCTATGCTTATAAATATAGTCTTGGCTACGTTTATCTATCGTAGACGCGATCGCCCGATAAATCTGATTCACCCAATCACTCCCCTCCTTAGCATCCAATTGCCGCAAATAGGTCAACGCGGCTTCGGTGGTGGGACTGGTAAAAACTGCCTGTAAAATCGGCGTGGGTAATCCCACTTGAGCGCCATGAGCGGTGAGAATTTCCAAGCGTCCATCAGCTAAGTGATGATGGGTGTGAAAAATTCCACCGGCTAACTTAATCAGCTTACCATGGTACCCGAATAATAAAAGTCCTGGGATTTCCTGGAATCCCGCCGCCACTAATAGAGGTCCTAGCCAATTTGCCGTTTTGACTAATTGCTCTGAATTAATTCCCATCTGTCGCGCCAAACTTAACCCATTTTCTCCCACACAGAAGACTAAACAATCAAAACAGAGGGCTTTAATTTGCAGTTGTTCGCGATAAGCTTGCAGTTGATCAGGAGCGCTTAACGGTTGAGAAATACCCGTCGTTCCCAACAGTGATAATCCTTCTAGCACACCAAACGCCGCATTCGATGTCCGTTCTGCCAGAATACGACCTTCGGGTAAAATAATTGTTACCTGAATTTTCTCATCGGGTGCAAGTAAGCGACTGAGATTCCTTTGTAATAACGTCTCAGCATAGCCATAAATTGCCGCTTTTCCGGCGGCATTTAATTGTCGCCCAATTCCTTCACCGCCGACTATCTGTACCTGTTCGGTTTGCTCAGATTGTCCCCATTCCACAACTGCCCAAATCGGAGTATTTCGGGTTAGATCAATATTATCCCCCGGATCACTGCGGGTAATTGCCAATGCCATTCCTGGGTGAATTCCGGCGACTTGCTCAATCGGAATTTCTGCCGTTTCTTGAGGTTCAATTAAATCTACAGATACGGCATCTAGGGGTTTAGCTTGGCGCAACCACTGCAACGCCGCAATAGCGGAAGCACAAGCAAAGACGGGTAGAGTATATCCAGATCTCATTGACATGGTAGATGATTAGATTCTTCACTGGGACAAAGCGACGCCCTAAACCCAGCCAATAACATCCCGAATCTGAGACTTGGCATACTCGCAGTCAATATGCTGCTGTGCTTTAGATAACGCGGTTTCCGGTCGCTTGTACCAGCGTTGCGATCGAATACAAAGACCATCTCGTCGAGTGGCTTCCCAGGAATAACGGGCGCGGTCTACTACTAACCACACTTTATAACCCCGATGCTGTTGTTGGGGGAATTTCAAAAGACCAATCTCAGCTAGCACGCTTAAGCGCATCCGGGAACGAGCTAACCGTTTCATCAACTCCAGAAAGCAAACAGCAGCGCGTTTAGCGTCATCATGAGTTGGGTAACGATAGCGATCTCTGGGTTCAAACTTAAAGTCAGATCCAATCAGGGAAAACCGGAACTTCCCGGACGCTTCCTCCACGAAGGTGACTCGCCAGGAAGTTTTGGGGTATCGAACGCAGAAGCCAGAAGGCTGAATTTTGACCGTCGCTGTCATCTGAAGTCTAAAGTATAAAGGGTGGAAGACATTGAAAGAAGGTAGAAATCACCATCAAAATTTTCAGGCGTCTCACTGGATGTCGGACTCGTTACCACGCCAAAATCCATCATAGCTTTTTCCATGAGGCATCTGCCTCAGCAAATAGTCCCATGTTCTAAGAAAAAAGTCGATGCTGATCTACCTATCTCAGGCTGGGAAATGTTAAGGTGAATGGCAGCTAACTGAAGCCTTTTAAGATCGCCGAAACCCTTAATATACCCTAGCGTGGGTTTCGACTTCGCTCAACCCACCACCATGCCAGTCAGTACCATTCATGCTAAGGTAGCGAAGCTAACCACTTGGAAAGTTCATCCCATCGAGGAGTGAGGAAATGTCAGGAGTATTTCCACGCCGAGGACACAATAAACACAAGACAACCGTAAAACGCTTTCTCCTGTTCGCTGGACTAAGTTTAATCAGTCTTATCCTCTGGGGAGTCATCACCCAACACCGAGTGACCGCCTCAGAGGTTATGCCGACTCAGATAACGACCAACACCAACACCTATTGGCAGGGAGGTTCGTTTCCCGTTGAGAATTTTCAGGCTTATACCTCTCCCTACGGCTACCGTCGTTCTCCCCGTGGGTCAGGTACAGAATTTCATCGAGGTTTAGACATCGCCGCACCCGAAGGCAGTTACATTCGCAACTGGTGGGCAGGTCAGGTGGTATCCCTGTCCGATAATACTGCCTGTGGCACGTCTATCACCATCCAATCCGGTGAGTGGAAACATATCTACTGTCACCTCAAAGGTCATGTGGAAACAGATAGCCAAGGCATGTATTTGAGCGATCGCAGTGGCGGGATTCAACTCTGGAAAGGTCAACAGATACCCACTGGCACTCGAATTGGTCGCGTGGGTATGACCGGGCGCACCACGGGTCCTCATTTACATTGGGGGGTAAAGTACGCCGACAAATACATTGACCCCGCCTTAGTTCTCCGGGAAATGTACCGACAGCAAACGGCATCGAACTAAGGAGCGTTATTGCTGTAGTAGACGTTAACTGTTCTGGCAATTCACTGATATCTGCCTTCAAAAGCCGAATTCCCTAATGTAACCCACTCATAATTATCCCATCTTTAGCTCGCATATAAAGCACAGGTGTGGCAAAGTCGGGCTTATCTAGTCCGACTTCTATGGAAATGGCATTACGGGTACTCTGGATAGCAGCATCTAAAGGCCAATCTAGGGCAAGGGTACGATAAAATTCGTCGGCAAATAGTTTGGCAGTGCTGTCGAGGATAGAATATTGCATAGCGATGATGGCGGGTATGCCGCGTCGCACAAGATTCGGGGCGATGCCTGCAAAGACTTGGTTGGAGGATACTGCCGCACCTTGACAAGAATTTAACACAGCCAAACCTAGGTTACGGTTGCCTAAAAACAAGTTGGCAAAGCCTTCATCGTCTAAGAGTTTGGATTTATTATCTTGATCAACAAGAGCAATGAACCCCTTATTGTTCTTAAAGACGCCGTGACCAATGAAGTGGAAGACGTTGTAAGGCTTCTGGCGTAATTTCTGGTTAATGTTGCGGATAGTGGCTTCTGGTAGCACATCTAACTCAATCTTACCTGCCTCTATATGTTGTGTGAGTGCTTCACGGATGAGGTTTTCTTCGTCAGCGACATCTAATGGGATGAGGTTAGTTGGACTAGAGATAACCAGCAAAACTTTCAGGGGGAGGCTAGCAGCTTTGAGTTCTCGCTTTTTTTGAGGAATGTCAATATACCGTGACAGGGCAGTTTGAGTGTTATTGGCGAGAAAGGTGTTAGTGCTTTGCTCGTAGAGAAATTCCCAGGGGAGAGCGGCGAGTTCTGGGGATTCAAACACCAAGCGCAAGCGCACGTCGTATTTGTTCTCTTCAGCGCCTGCTAGGGTAGCTCGAAATTGACCGTGAATCTTAGCGGGGAAAAGCGCTTGATAGAGTTCACTTCCCAGTGATTTGAGCAGTTCAGTATTTGTTTGCCGATGCTCAATCAATCCCAGCGTCAGCCTAATTTTGTTCATATCTAACTGGAATTCATCCCACTCCTCACCTTGTTCTGAGGAAGCGCGAATCTTGCGATCGCTTGTTACCAAGAGTTGAAAGTCGTAGTAATTCATGGTGTTTGGCTCGTTGATAATTTCTACGCTAGATTGCAGCTTGATAATCTGGTCTTCTATAGTGTCGGTGTCAGACCGCAATCTTGACAAAGCGGCTAGAAGCATCTGCATATCAGCCATATTAGGTGCTTCAATATCAGATGGCTGACTAAGTTGAGATTGAAGTTGCTGAGTTACAGTATGAATGTTATCGCAGGCAGAATTCAGCCATTCAACAGCTTTTTGAGGACTATGGAGGATTTGTTCGTAATCATCCCAGGTTGAATCGATAATTTGAGTGATAGTTCTTTTTAGAGAAAAGTAAAGGACTGCTGCACGAACGGGAAAATTATCGGTTTCCAAGTCAATGAAACAAGCTGTGCAGCATAGGCGCTGATTAGGAATGTCCAAAAGTCGCTATGGATTAATCGTTGCTCTCCCTCAACTAAAATATCCTGCAACCATCTTGACTGTTCAGGTTGATATTTATAGCAGTAATTAATACCGACAGCAATACCAAGCAATTCTGTGGGACGATAAAAAAATGAAGTCCGATCTATAGGAAAAGCCTCCCGACCTGAGAGTCTAACTAATCCATTTGCCCAACTTTCCAGAAAACTTTCACTAAACCGTCTTCCACAGGCAAGACTATAGCCTACTGTTGCGAGAACAGGAGCGTGACTAAAACGGTTTGAATCTAAACTATCAATGTCTGCATCGTTGGCTACCTCAAAGGGAAGTTGGCTGTTTGTCTGATGGAAAACATAGTGAGCAAAGCCACTCTCTGGTGATTCTCTGTGATAATTCACCTGTAAATACTGCCCCAGGTTGTCCAACTGGAAACTGAAACTTTTCCTAATCGCATCTATCATAGGAACCACTTACTTGCACGAAGTTTAATATTGAGCATTTCAGGTGACCATCCCCGAACATTTCTTAGACGGGCAAGTAACTTAGCAATCAGTTCGGAATAATAGATGGTTACAGGATCAGATGCAGGCAATAGCGATCGCCAAGATAGTGATGTAAACTTTAGCACTTGTTCACTTAGATATGTGAGGTCATAATAGGTGGATTGTGGATGCAGATGAATAAGTAATGGTGTTGGTAAAGGTGAGCTAGAGCGCTTAATAAGCCTTGGACTATTGGTACTTAAAAGTCGCGTGTAACGTCCAAGTTGCAGAATGATACCCCGCTCCGGTGCATAGATTCCTTTTTTTGTACTACTTCTCCCCCGGATACCTTGCTGGGATTTATCCAACATTATAAATGGATGATCGTGAGATATGGTTAAAAATGCAAACTCAATATTCTGTTCTCTACCAATTTGAGCAACACACTGAGCAATAATTTCTGCGACATCAATATTCTTTAAAGGTCTGGCTGCATGGAACACCAGACGTACTGTATCATCACGTTGCCAATTATTTCGAGTTTTGATTTCCTGCAAAATTGACAGGGTTGATTGCCTCAACATATCCGGATACTCATCATAGAAACACTCTTTGGAAAGATTTCCCAAAATGTAATTTCCATCAGCTCGAAATACTGTAGTAATACCGACGAATCGCTGTTTAGCTGTAAAGCGACTTCCCGATAACTCACATGCTCCAATTCCAATAACAAGTTCGTCACTGATGGTCTGATCGTGATCAACAGTCCAAGGTAAGCCATTCATTTTGGCATAAAGTGCAACAGTCAAGTTTTGTAGCGTATACTGTAGCTCCCTATGCGATTGACTGATTGTTGCAAAGCGAACATCCTGGGATGGAATACCTGCCATTAGTAAAAGTGATTTGGAGTAAAGATAGGGATTTTCGGAATCAGGAAGACGTGCGTGGTTATCAAGAAGTACGACGATTGCGGCATCGGGCATAACTTCTCGATTTTTTAACGTCTGCTCAATAGTATCTCGATAGAGAGTAGCTGGAGGTTTAGTGGTGTTTTTGAACCAAGGAATAGACTCTAATATAAATCTTGGATTAACCAGACCGAAAATTTTAGCAAATCCGCCAGTATACCGAGATGATTCTTGCCAAGATACATCACCATATTCATTAATTTTTTTCTTTTGAAAGCTGATACCGTCCCGTAAGGATCGAATAAAATTTTCAACTGTACCTTTCACGGTATCAGGAAAGAAAACAACTATTTCTGGAGTTTTCTTAGAAAAGTTTTCCCGACTGAACGGTCCGTAATGGTTAATACCCTTCCAAGCAAAAGGTGCTTTCTTCGTTCGTGCAGCATCAAAGCAGTATTCAACGGCAGAAGCAGTAATTACAGACTGATAGTCCTTAGTATTGATGGCAGGAATTCTCTCCCCGATTGCCCCTTGTAAATCTGGTGCAATTTGGAGAGGAGATTTTTTAACTAAAAACTGTTGCATTTCAGTGAGCGTTTGGTCGAGAGCGGGTCCAGTCAATAACTGACTTTCTTGGTCATCTAGTGCAGACTTAAAGGATTTATACTGATCTTTAAGTATAACTTTTAGACAACGGCTAAATGAAAATTTAGATCCCTCTAACCAGACTTCTTTCTCAGGAATTGAGTCTATATCGTCGAAGGCTTCAGAGAGATAAACAATTTGATTGGAAATATAATTAATGCGTCCGACTAAAAGTCTTTTACCAGGGACACGAGAACGACGAACAACATACAAATCTTGAAGCTCAACACCTTCATTTTGAAGGGAGCTTAAGGATGCCTGAATTTGCCAATTGGTTTTGAGGCGAAGAAACAATCCAATACCAGGTTCGTCTTGACGGAGTTCAAAAATTTTTGGTTCAAGGATGTATTTGGGAATAATTTTGAAATTGAAAATAATGTTAGGTAAATTGTTGCTAGTATTAGCAACTAGGCTGATGAGTTCTTTCCTTTGAGCCAAGAAAGTAAAGGGTTTTCGTTTTAGCGGATTATATTTTGAGAAGATACCTGGAAGCAGACTACTGATACGACTGGTTAAAAGTTGAAGATGCTCATTACAGTTTAGATCCTCCGGTTGACCAAAAGGCTTATGAGGTTGAGTTACCTTAGGAATACCATAAAGTTTGCCCTGTCGCCAGTGAAGAAACCATTCATCTCCCAGTTCTTGTCGGAGTGGTTTTACCTCCTGGTTATTTGGTAAAGCTTGTATAGATGCTTTGAAGCTTTGGGCAGAAAGTTTGACCTCGAAACCGTTGAGAAAAATAGACATAGGACATCTTCTCGATTAGAGCAAAAATTGAATTCTCAGTGCCTATCACTAAATAGGCACTCAGGTAAGTACATATATACTATCGCTCTTGTGTTACTCTCGAAAAATTTCCCTCAAAGCCAGGTTCTCAAAGCCTCCCTAGTTAAGGATTTCAGAAGTAATACCAAATCCGGGTTAACTACCCCCTTTATAATCCAGTCCGCGCAGGCGGACTTTGTTTGTGTAGCAGCGATTTTAATCGCCGTGGCAAAAGGGGGTAATAAAGGCAAATTGGGTTTACTTGACTTTCCTTTTTGCCTTCTTAATGTATCACCGCCATTTGTTTTTCCGGCAGTTGGGTGTGTTCAGCAACAATTTGTCGAAATTGCTCCCCTTCAATGGTTTCCTGCTCTAACAAAATATCAACTAAGCGATCAATCAACGGTCGATTGTCGCGAATTAGCTGACGCGCTTCCTCATAGCATTCCATCGCGATCGCTTGCACTCGATGATCGATTTTGGCGGCAACTTCTTCGGAATAGTCAGATCGCTGCGTCCAACCGCCGCCGAGAAACACTTCGCTATTCGGGCGTTCCAGAGCAACCGGACCTAAATCAGACATACCATACCGAGTCACCATCTCACGCGCCAGTTCTGCGACTTTCTTAATATCACTAGCGGCACCAATGGTCACTTCACCATGACCAAATACTTCTTCTTCCGAAGCCCGACCCCCTAAAGCAATGGTAATCTGATCAATCAGCCACGTCCGAGGCAAGTACAAATCCCCCAGATCAGTAGAGCGACTGATATTCATGAATTCTTCATTGGGTAAGGGTTGGGCAAATCCACCCACGCCACCAGAACGGGGTAAAATTGTCACCTTGTTTAAGGGATCAGAATTTTTGAGGATGGTCATCAGCAGGGCATGTCCGACCTCATGGTAAGCGATTAATCGCTTCTTCTTACTATCCAGAAGCGGTGTCATTTGCAGACCAATACTGACGCGATCGATGGCATCATCAATTTCTAGGGGAGTAATTGCCTCTTTACGCCGTCGGGCGGTGAGGATCGCCGCCTCGTTGAGTAGGTTCGCCAAATCCGCGCCCGAAAATCCCGGAGTGCGTCGCGCGATCGCTTCTAAGGATATCTCTGCTGCTAATTTCTTATTCCGACTATGGACATCCAAGATCCCCAGCCGTCCATTATAGGTAGGCAGATCTACCATAACATGGCGATCAAATCGCCCAGGTCTAAGCAGGGCAGAATCTAAAACATCGGGACGGTTGGTCGCCGCAATAATGATAATACCCGTATTTCCCTCAAACCCATCCATTTCTGTGAGTAACTGGTTGAGGGTTTGCTCTCGCTCATCGTTCCCTCCACCGATACCCGCCCCTCGTTGTCTACCAACGGCGTCAATTTCGTCGATGAAGATTAAGCAGGGAGCATTTTCTTTGGCTTTCTTGAATAAATCCCGCACCCGCGAGGCGCCCACCCCGACAAACATCTCCACAAACTCACTGCCCGAAATGCTAAAGAACGGAACCCCCGCTTCTCCCGCGATCGCTTTTGCCAGCATGGTTTTCCCTGTACCTGGAGGACCGACTAACAGCACCCCTTTGGGAATACGCGCACCAATGGCGGTAAATCGTTCCGGTTGTTTGAGAAACGTGACGACTTCTTGTAATTCTTCTTTGGCTTCTTCAATTCCCGCCACATCCTCAAACTGTATCCCGGTTTTCGCTTCTATCTGAAAGCGAGCGCGGGATTTGCCAAAGTTTAACGCTTGACCGGAACTACTCGCCGAACGACGCAGAATCATCATCAGTCCGGCGAGCAAGAGTAAGAGCAAAAATAACTGCATCACCAACCCTAAGGCGGCAGAATTATTCGTGGTTGGCGTTACATCCAAGGGAATATTGGTGTTCCGCAGTTTCCCAATCAGTTCGCCATTTTGCTCCAGTAGCATGATCTCTTGAGGCGGTTCGGCGTCTTCGGGTCCGGCTAAGTAGACTCTAGCAACATCACGGGCGGGGTCAAGTTCAACTTTTTCGATATTACAATCCGTTTTCGATGTCTGACTCGGTGGGATCTTTTCCTCTGGGGATGAGGGTGGCGGCGTGCAGGCATCAATTTCCCCCAAAAGCTGCCCATAGCTTAACGATGGCTTTTCCTCCGTCTGTTGCGCTTGGGCAGGGACACCCAACATCACACCTTGAACGATCACTAAGCTGGTTACCATACGCCACCAATAACGAAGTTTATTCTGTGGCGGCTTTGGCTTACTCGTTGAACCTCTATGCGGTTCATGTCCCATCCATGATCTCATCCAGGAACTGTTGTTCATCGAATAATTTCCCTTGTTGGTCCTGTCTATTAACTCGCAGCATAATGCTGCCAAGGCGTGACGCGGCACGTTCAACTGCTTTACCAACCTCTAGTTTAGCGTTCCTCCAATCTAGCCGTGGCTAGGGGAGGATGCAATCGTGGCAATACTGCAAAGGATAGGAGAGCCGGGGTGTAGGGGCGGGTTTTACAGCTAACTTATGGTTCCACACTCTCTACTCGACTAAACCCGCCCTTCTAGGGGAGCAGGGGGAGAATAAATGAAACTAGAGTTCGCTGCGTAAGTCCTGAAGTTAATGTATTTTGTATTAGAAAGTATTCATCGGCAAGACATGGTAAAAATTGTTGGCATTAATGGTAGCCTGCGAGCTAAATCCTATAGTTATCAAGCCTTAACCTTAGCCATTCAGCGGGTGCAAGCCTTGGGCGCATCCACCGAAATCCTTGACCTGCGACAGATGCAGTTACCATTTTGTATCGGTAGCGATGACTATCCCGGTTATCCCGATGTCATCCGGTTACGGGAAACGGTACAGGAAGCCGATGGCTTAATTTTGGTTACACCGGAATATCATGGGGGCGTGAGTGGGGTACTCAAAAATAGCCTGGATTTGATGACATTTGACCATTTATCGGGTAAAGTGACCGGGCTGCTCAGTGTTTTAGGCGGTCAAGCTAACAGTAATGCCCTCAATGAACTTCGGCTGATTATCCGTTGGGTTCATGGTTGGGTGATTCCAGAGCAAATCGCCTTCGGTCGGGCGTGGCAAGCCTTTGGTGAGGATGGCAAGCTTTTAGATGAGAAACTCTCGAAGCGTTTAGATCAGTTTGCTGAGAGTTTAGTTGATCATTCTCGTAAGCTGCGAGGAGTGTTGTAACAATTCTAAGTTACTTCAGCCTGAATCTTCTTTCTAGTCTCATGTTCGTATGTATTGACACGTTAAATGTCAATACCTCTTATATTTAATTTTGTCAACAAATATAAAATTTAGTATAAATTTAACAATTATTTTTAGTAAACTTAAACTCTCATTTGTAAAAATTAAAATAGAGGGAGTCAATCACCTTCGCTTTGTTACTCAAGAATAAGTTACTCAAGAACACCTAAGACCCATGATGATATCAGCCATTCCTTCACAACCGACGAGTGCTTCTGCTCAACGTCTTTGTAGCTATGCCAACACAACTAGCTCACTGCAAGTGATTCGGATTGGTATCCCTAGCGCTTACAGTTTTGAGCGTGTTGTTTTTCCTGGCGATCGCCTGTTGTTTGAAGCAGCATCGGATGCTCAACTCGAAGTTTTATCAACTTATCTGGGTCAAGCGATCAAGATTGAGAAGATTCCCTGTCGCCAGTTGCAGGTTGAAGTTGATCCGCCTCGGCTATCAGCTTAAGAATAAGAAATACCATGAATTTGGCACATTGGTACAGGTTTTCAAACAAAACTTAACATTGTTTGAAACCTATGTTGCCACAATCGATAAAGAATGGGGGAGGGAGATCGGTTTCCTCCTCTTTTTGTGCTTGCGGGGACGTGCGACATGCCTGTCAACTTAAGCTGAATGGTGCGATCCTTAAGGTTGGTGGGCAATGCCCACCCTACGGTATCAGTGCGATCCTTAAGGTTGGTGGGCAATGCCCACCCTACGGTATCAGTGCGATCGCGTATTTTCCCGTATAATTAATCCACCCAATAGCATCTGCCACAGAAACCGCAATGAGTTACCGAATGGATCGCCGCGCTTACGCTGAAACTTATGGTCCGACTGTAGGCGATCGCATCCGTCTGGCTGATACTGAATTGTTCATTGAAGTGGAACGGGATTTCACCACCTATGGCGATGAAGTCAAATTTGGTGGCGGTAAAGTCATTCGCGATGGGATGGGACAATCTCCGATATCGAATGCGGATGGGGCGGTGGATCTGGTGATTACCAATGCCCTGATTTTGGATTGGTGGGGAATTGTTAAAGCTGATATTGGGATTAAAGACGGTAAAATTTCCCAAATTGGCAAAGCCGGAAATCCCTATATTCAAGATAACGTCGATATTATTATTGGTCCGGGGACTGAAGCTGTAGCTGGTGAAGGGATGATTCTCACCGCTGGAGGGATTGATGCCCATATTCACTTTATTTGTCCCCAACAAATTGAAGTCGCGATCGCATCCGGGATTACTACGATGTTAGGCGGCGGTACAGGACCGGCTACTGGTACCAATGCCACGACTTGCACACCGGGTCCGTGGAATATGTATCGGATGCTGCAAGCCGCCGATGCGTTTCCGGTAAACTTGGGATTTTTGGGTAAAGGCAATAGTAGTCAACCTCAGGGACTTGTAGAACAAGTGTTAGCGGGGGCAATGGGGTTAAAGTTACACGAAGATTGGGGAACAACACCAGCCACAATAGACACCTGTCTGAGTGTCGCGGATGAGTATGATATTCAAGTCGCCATCCATACCGACACCCTCAACGAAGCCGGATTTGTAGAAAACACGATCGCGGCATTCAAAAACCGCGCCATCCATACCTACCATACCGAAGGCGCAGGCGGGGGTCATGCCCCCGATATTATCAAGGTTTGCGGTCAAGCCAATGTTTTACCCTCCTCCACGAATCCCACTCGCCCCTACACGATGAATACCCTGGAAGAACATCTGGATATGTTAATGGTATGTCATCACTTGGATCGGGGGATTCCAGAAGATGTCGCCTTTGCCGAGTCCCGGATTCGCCGGGAAACGATCGCGGCTGAGGATATTTTGCACGATTTAGGCGCATTTAGTATGATTGCCTCCGATTCCCAGGCGATGGGGCGAGTCGGGGAAGTGATTATTCGCACCTGGCAAACGGCGCACAAGATGAAAGTGCAACGGGGCGTTTTATCTTCATCCTCTGAGGAAACAGTGGATCATGATAACTTCCGGGCAAAGCGGTATGTGGCAAAGTACACGATTAACCCGGCGATTACCCATGGTATTGCTGACTATGTAGGTTCAGTGGAGAAAGGGAAACTGGCTGATTTATGTCTGTGGAAACCCGCCTTTTTTGGCGTCAAACCAGAGATTGTGATCAAAGGCGGTGCGATCGCTTGGTCCCAAATGGGGGATGCCAATGCTAGTATTCCCACACCCCAACCGATTCACAGCCGTCCGATGTTTGGCAGTTTTGGCGGTGCGATCGCGGCTACGTCGCTAACGTTTGTCTCTCAGGCGGCATTAGACCGAGATATTGCTACACAATTAAAGTTACAAAAACCTGCGGTTGCGGTGTTCAATACCCGGCAAGTAAGTAAGCGAGATATGAAATTAAATGATGCATTACCGGAGATGGAGGTTGACCCAGAAACCTATCAAGTTAGGGCAGATGGAGAATTGTTAATTTGCGAACCAGCTAAGAGTTTACCGATGGCACAGCGTTACTTTTTGTTTTAAGAGAACAGTGCGATCATGCTTTCTGCTGTCTTTGTCTGAAAGGCTTGGTTTGGCACCATTGTAGAGACGTTGCATGCAACGTCTCTACATAAATGATGTGTCCTCTATTAGCCACCATCCGACGACGCCATCTAAGCGCAAATATTGATTGATGCTTATCCCACTCTTGTTTAATATCCGGCGTCATTACAAATTTGTGACAGATATCCAAAACCGCTTGTAAAAAATCCCGACAGTGTACTGAAGTTGGATAAGTCGCATCCTCTCCGCCAGATGAACGGGCAACTGACGCATCAATTACCAGTCGTTTGGAAACCCCTTTATCCGCCATTAGAACCTTCCGATAAACGAGATTCAGCCGCATTTAAATAACGACTTTCTAGTTTTAGAGATACATCGCTAAAATCTTCGGGAAAATCTCCAAAAGCACCCGCTTCATCGAGATCAGCACTACTAACTTTTGTTATCCCATCATCTCCCCGTGTAAACCAGTGCAATTTTACCAAATCTGGTGATAGTTGACGTTCTGCGACTAATGATTGAACGGCTAAAAGTAGCAATTCACTGTGAGTTTCTATAACAACACGGACATCTCGTTTTGCTGCATCTGCTAGTATATTCGCTAAAGCAACTTGGGCGCGAGGATGAAGGTGAAGTTCTGGTTGTTCTATATATATTAGCTGTCCTGGTTTGGCTACCAGAAGCGTTACTAATACTGGCAAAACTTGAGAGACACCGATACCAACGTCAGCAATGCTAACCATATCATTTTCACTGTCTCTTCCTGGTAAACGACTTACACGCAATTCAAGCTGAACATCATTTATTTTTCTAGCCTCAACTCTACTTGTTATACCTAATTGATTTAGTGCGTTTTCCAAATCCAAAATTAGGTTACTTTTAGTGAATTGCCAATTATTAATTATACTTGCAACATAATGCTCAAATTTTCCTGGAAAATTCTCACTAATTGCCGTAGCGTTATAAGTGCGTTCTGGATTGCCTCTCAATCCAGAAACATGGACTATTTGACGAATTTTTTCTTTAAAAACCTCAAATGTTGTTATTCTAATAATTGTCTTTATCGGCTCTAAAAAACATCGATTTCGACCTACATTAATACCCGCAAGACTTGGTGGTGGCAGCATAGAATGAATTGATTTTTTAGTCGGGGTTATCTTAAAATGTTCCCTCCGCATATTTTTTTGATCTAATATCTCCCTTGTTTTGCCATCTATGGGCATTTCCAAAATAAGTCCATTCCCGAAATTAAAATTTGTACAAATAAGCTCTATGCCTATTTCTCTTGTTATTTGAAAAATATTTTCTATGAATGAATTATTATTTATTTGAATTTGAATCTTAAATTGATTATTTAATGATGTCCTAGAAGCACAAGATAAGAGTTGTTTTGCTAAAGTGAATTTTACGTTGGGACCATTCAGTAACAATGCGCCAGGGTCATAGGGTGCTTCCAGGGTTTGCTTCATTAGCAATAATGGTTGCATGATGCTGGATTTACCGGAACTATTCGCACCCGCCAGAATGGTTAAGGGACGGATTTCAATACTGCACTCGTCATAAAGAGACTTAAACCCCTGTACAGCAATCCTGGTAATTCCCTGAACTTCCTTGTTGTTGCTTTCAGTCGATGTAGATTGACTCATACCTTAAATACACTCTTTCTTTTGTTTTACCGATTTTTTTCAATATCGGCATAAGCTGCATAAACTCCCTGCACGTTATACCAATTGAGGAAAATTCGGGCAACTTCTAATGCCAACTGCGGCTTCCCACGATTAATCAAATATTGCAAGAAAGATGCCATGGTTCGTTCATTTAATCGCCCACCCACGGAAAGAACTCCCCACAGTATCCGGTGCAGCCATGTCATCTGAATCATCATTCGCACGTCCCAAGTGGGATGTTTTTGATAAAATAATACCCCCATGCGTCCCCGTTGAATTTCTCGGTCAATCATCTGGGGAATTTGGTCTAAATTAAACGGAGGATGCCAATGATAGCCGACAGCCGCCGGACATTTAATCAGTTTTAAGCCTAACTGTTTGAGGCGAACACCCAGTTCTAAATCTTCCCAACCATAGAGTTGAAAGCGCGTGTCAAAGAGTCCCGCTTCCTCCAACCACTTCCGCGCGATCGCAACATTTCCAGTAGCAAAATACGCCGCCGAGAAATCCGTTATCTTGTAGGGTTCCGAACTGGGATTATCGAAATTGTTGGTATTAATTACCCATCCATAAGTAAAGACGCGATCGCTCCCTAACTGCTGTTGTCCCTGAACCAATGCATCCGCATGGGCTTGCAGGAAATTCTCGGTGACGACTAAATCACTATCGATAAAGATAATTGTATCGCCTTTAGCCTGCTCAACGCCTAGATTCCGGGCGGCGGCTGGACCCAGGTGATCTTGAGAGAGCGATCGCACTTTGGACAGTTCCTGACGATGAGAGTCCAGCCACTCTAGGGTACCATCTGTTGAGCCATCATCCACCACGACGACTTCATAGCCAGTGACAACAGTATTTTCCCTGAGATGTTGGTGTTCTAAAGCTTTTAGGCACTTTTTTAGAATGGGTAGACGATTGTACGTGGGAATAACAACGCTGAAAAACAAGGATGAGGAATGGGGTATTACAGATGAATTGTTGTACTTCATTCAGGGGTAAACGGCTGTAGGACTTATTAATTATGAATCAGGGCGGGTTTTGTTGTTCCATTAGTGGTGGAGAGGGCGGGTTTTGTTGTTCCGTTATTGGTGGAGAGGGCGGGTTTTGTTGTTCCATTAGTGGTGGGGAGGGCGGGTTTTGTTGTTCCGTTATCGGTGGGGAGGGCGGGTTTTGTTGTTCCATTAGTGGTGGGGAGGGCGGGTTTTGTTGTTCCGTTAGTGGTGAATATCGGAATTTAGTCCCTAAACCCGCCCCTACGGTATTGTGCCAAATGTCACCCCCTTTTGTTTCAGCCAGCGACGGTAAGCTAGGGACGCTTTATCACTGGGTAAATGACACTCCCGTTGTAAATCTAAAGGCAATAATTGAGGACGTTGCGACTCCACAATAGGAATATCTTGAGCCACAACTTGATCTTGAAACGCTTTTAATTCAGCTTCAGGAACATCAAACCCATAATTCATCGCTAACCCCATCCAGCCGAGACATTCGGTTTCCGTGACTGGCGTGACGGTAAAAAAAATAGCCAAGTTTCCTTGAGTCGATGCTTTGATAAAATGAGCCGTTAGCGGACGCAAAATTCGATACGTATAGGTGACATAGCTGCCTTCACCCGTACCATCGGGATCAGGTTGCCAGACGCGGATATTGTCAATCATAATTTCATCGGGAGTAGATTGGACGTGATAATCCGCGATCGCACTTTGACACACATCTCCCAGTAATCCCTCATGCACAAAGGGAAAATGAGCCAAATCCAGAAAATTTTCCAAGGCGCGAAAGCCGCTAGCGCGATAATAATACGCACCACAGAGAATTTTCCGATAACTGGGGTTATCCCACTCCGGGAAACCAGGAACTGTATGCTTGGGTTGACCCAGAGATGTCCAAATTAAGCCGTAACGTTTAATAATGGGATAAGTCGTCAAACTTGCGCTTGCTGGTGGTGTCAGGTGAGGATGAGCAGGAATGCGAACGCAGTTTCCCTTGCGGTTATACGCCAAGCCGTGATAAGGACAGATCAAATTGCCTGAGCGAACAACTCCTCGTGATAAAGCCGCCCCTCGGTGCGGACATTGATCTTGCCCAACCGAGAAGTCTTCGCCATCATGCCATATCACTAAATCATGTTCCAGCAACCGTATAGACTGCACCGTACCCGCAGTAACATTATCAGCCGCCGCAATAACCTGCCAGTCGTTGAGCAAAACAGAGTCTTTGAACATACGTGAAGTACCCCAACTTGCGAGAGCTGAAGTTGAGGCTTCCAAAATCAACTACGCAAGGACGGTCTTATTCGTCTTTGGAGCTTCCCGTCTCAACCGCCGATGCCTCCCCAAACCCATGTTTGATTTGGTCTTACTCAGCGTCCACAGGCAGACACCCGTCTTCCACAGGTGTATAGCTTTGCGTACAACACAACTTGGAGTCTATTTTTACCATAGGGCGTAACCTATGAACCAGCGGTCATGTTCTTTCCCTAGCTGCGATGTTTCTGCGGTAAGCATATTACTGCTACTTCGGATTAACCTGTCTGATGTCCATACGCCTAGGCGGGTCAGCAACCATCTATATATTACTATGTATGTAGATTTTGTGTAGATAGCGATGACGAAAAAGGGATTGAATTTGCGAATATCTGAGCGTCGTTTGAATAAGCTCAGGTTGTATGCTGCCAGCAAGGAAAAGACGATGACTCAACTAGTAGAAGATTGGATTGACCGACTGCCAAATACAGAGATTGACAATCACTCGGACACCCACAAGAGGTGTACCTCGTAATTGTCCGGCTATTCATCCCCACCGTGCAGACGAATGGGGAATTCCGCCGAATTAGTTAAAGTATGGTAAACGGATAAAAGTTAATGACCGATTACGACAAAGCCACCAGTGATAACTCCCCACTCAACCCCCAGCGCCGACAGTTTCTCAAACGATGCGGTGTCCTTGGTGCAGGAATTGCCCTATCTGACTTAATTTTGCAATCAGTCAACCAACCTGTTGCAGCCGCACCACTCCCAAAAACGCCCCTTGCCGGAGATACAAATAGTATGATAACCCTCAACTCTGGAGAAATCCCCCGTCGTCCCCTGGGGCGCACTGGCGTAGACGTCTCAGCCATTGGCTTAGGTGGCGCTCATTTGGGTAATGCCTCGAGTCAGGAGGAAGCAACCCGTATTGTCCAAGAAGCCGTTGACGCGGGAATCACGTTTATGGATAATGCCTGGGAATATAATAACCATCGCAGTGAAGAATTGATGGGCAAAGCCCTGGTTGGGCGGCGTGATCAAGTTTTTCTGATGACCAAAGTTTGTACCCATGGACGCGATGCGAGTGTGGCGATGCAACAATTGGAAGAATCACTGCGGCGACTGAAAATTGATTATCTGGACTTGTGGCAAATCCATGAAGTCGTTTATTATAACGACCCAGAGCTAATTTTCCGCCAAAATGGGGTCATTGAAGCATTAGAACGGGCAAAGCGTGAGGGTAAAGTGCGTTTTGTGGGCTTCACGGGTCACAAAAACCCAGCGATTCACCTGAAGATGCTGGCTTATGATTTTCCTTTCGACACTTGCCAGTTACCGCTTAACTGTTTCGACGCCACGTTTAGCAGTTTTGAACAGCAGGTATTACCGGAACTCAATCGGCGCGGTATTGCGCCCATTGGCATGAAAAGCTTAAGTGGTAATGGTCAAGCGATAAAAAATGGGATTCTCACCGTTGAGGAAGCGCTGGGTTATGCGATGAGTTTACCTGTCGCCACTACGGTTAGCGGTATTCCGTCACTGGATGTATTGCGTCAAAACTTAGCCATTGCCCGGGGTTTTCAGCCGATGAACCCTGAACAGATGCAGGCGCTACGCGATAAATGTGCCGTTTATGCGGCGGATGGGCGCTTTGAACTGTTCAAAACCTCCAAGAAATATGATGCTGATATTGGCAGAATCCAGCATGGCTTTCCACCGGAAGCGGAAATGCCCAGTTAGGTAGGGTGGGCAATGGCTACAATTTGGATATTAACAATCCCTATCAGGAGAAGGAAAAGCATCGGGATTTAGGCGAGATGTTGACAGAGTATCAGGAGTTGATGGTAGGGGTAAGTGAGACGCGGAATTTATTGAAGGCTGAATTGATGAACGCTTTGAATGAAGGTGAGATACTCGACTTCTTTAAGAAATCGGATATCTGAATATATAAGAAGGAGGTTCACCAATGGCATATAGCAATTTCACGTTAGCTAAAGTTAAGGAAGATTTTGGTTTAACGGTGGATGAGACTCAAAATCTATTTGTAGATGTTGAAGGGGTTAAGCCATCGGATATTTTAAGCGTTACTTTACAAGAGTATATTCCTTTAGCAACGGCAATTGGTACGGAAAAAGCGCGTTCTGAGTTTCTGATCGCACCAATTTTAAGTGAAGTTAGGCGGCTATTGAATTATCAGATTAGCTTGTTTTCTGGTACTGATTTTAATGTAGATATTGAGAAAGGACTTATAGGATACTGTGATTTTCTGCTCAGTGCTTCTAGAGAGCAGTTTTTTATCAGCGCTCCTGTGATTACTATTGTTGAAGCTAAAAATGAAAATATTATTGGCGGGTTGGGGCAATGTGTAGCCGAAATGGTAGCGGCTCAGATTTTTAATCAACGTAAAGGAATTGATATTCCTGTCATTTGTGGGGTTGTAACTAGTGGTACGGCTTGGCGGTTTTTGACGCTGGATGAAACCAATGTTTGTATTGATTTAGTGGAATATTATATTAATCAAGTTGATAAAATCTTAGGGATTATCTTAAAACCCATTCAAGCTTATTTACCAAAGTAGTGGCTTGGCAAGGTTAAAACAGTGGTCAAGTATTTTCAAGGAACCCTTATGAGAGTAGCGATCCAGAAAAAATTTACCCACAACTTTAAGCTTGCCAGCCCACTAGGGTATATCAAGGGTTTTGGCGATCCAAAACGGCTACCTGGAGCGTGCCATTGGGTCTTAGGATAGGTAAGTCAAGCTCAAAGTTGTACTTGGAGTCTTTATAACCAAGGGAAATACCGATATGTCAATTGACTGGCAAACCGCCAAAACCTACGAGGATATCCTTTATCACAAAGCCGACGGTATCGCCAAAATTACCATTAATCGCCCCCACAAGCGTAACGCCTTCCGCCCTAAAACTGTTTTTGAACTCTACGATGCCTTTTGTAACGCCCGCGAAGACCAAAGAATTGGTGTTGTTTTATTAACCGGGGCGAGTCCTCACACCGATGGTAAATATGCTTTCTGTTCTGGAGGGGATCAAAGCGTTCGGGATAAGGCGGGATACGTTGGCGATGATGGCGTTCCTCGCTTAAATGTCTTAGACTTACAACGCCTGATTCGTTCTATGCCCAAAGTGGTGATTGCCTTAGTCGCCGGGTATGCTATTGGCGGCGGTCATGTGTTGCACGTTATCTGTGACCTAACCATTGCCGCAGATAATGCCATCTTTGGTCAAACCGGTCCGAAAGTCGGCAGCTTTGATGGTGGGTTTGGCGCTAGCTATCTCGCCCGAATCGTGGGTCAGAAGAAAGCCCGGGAAATTTGGTTCCTCTGTCGCCAGTATACGGCACAAGAGGCGCTGGATATGGGTTTGGTGAATACTGTTGTCCCCGTAGACCAGTTGGAAGCGGAGGGGATTCAGTGGGCAAGGGAAATTTTACAAAAAAGTCCCATCGCTATCCGTTGCTTAAAAGCGGCGTTTAACGCTGACTGTGATGGTCAAGCGGGTTTACAAGAATTGGCTGGAAATGCCACGTTACTGTACTACATGACTGAGGAGGGGGCAGAAGGGAAACAAGCCTTCCTGGAAAAGCGCCCTCCTGATTTCCGTCAATATCCTTGGTTACCTTAAGCAGCATCTCTCGTTAATTTTTGCACTCGGTCGGGGCGGGTTTAGTCACTTATGGGTGAATCAGAAACGATAACGGTGAAACCCGCCCCTACACAAAGGCGGGTTTAGTCACTTAGGGGCTGCTGAATAAGTGTTGTGGTGAGGGGGAGCTGGGGAAGCTGGGGAAGCTGGGGGAGCTGGGGGAGCAAGGGTACATTTTCCCTGAGCAAGGTGATGCCATACTTATGAAGGATGCTACCCCATTTCCTTGC